>DAORUJ010000027.1:0-29667 GCA_035433105.1 Thauera sp. | reverse complement strand
TCGTCGGCATCACCAATGACGGGAAGAAATTCCGCCCCAGCGACTGGGCCGATCGACTGTGCGGCATCATGTCCGCCTTTGGCGCCGACAATCGCATGATGTATTCGCCCTACGTGCGCCCCGGTTGCACCCTCAAGGGTGAAAAAACAGTGTTGGTCGACGCCCGACTGTATGACATCGAACCGATGGCGTACAAATTCATGATCAATTTTGCCAAGGACAACGACCTGCAGATCGACTGGGTCGGCACCACGCCACTCTGAGGGCGGCTCTAAGTCCACGCATCTAGCCTGACAGACCTGCGCCTCCTGGAGGCGCAGGCATAAAGGCTCACATGCGATCTCAGGTGCAATGAGTCACTGGCAGTCACTGGCGAAAAAATCACTGGCGAAAAAAAAGCGACCCGCAGGTCGCTATTTTTTGCCGCAACCTCAGTCGCGACCAGCATCACGCACAATCAGGCAGCCATCGCCTTGACGGCAGCCGACAGGCGGCTCTTGTGGCGAGCAGCCTTGTTCTTGTGAATGATCCGCTTGTCAGCGATGGTGTCGATGGTGCTCATCGAGGTGCGAAAGACCGACTGAGCCGCAGCCTTGTCGCCACCCACGATCGCCTTGCGCACCGACTTGATCGCGGTACGCAGGCGGGAACGAAGGCTGGCGTTGTGGGCGCGAGACTTGACTGCCTGGCGGGCGCGCTTGCGAGCTTGTGCCGAGTTGGCCATAAATGTAAATCCGTTGAAGAATGGTTCTGGAAAGTCCAGCATTCTATCCAAGTAGAAAACCTAACGCAAGTCGCCTGGAGAGTGTTTTATCTCGTCAGCTGCGTCGAGGCAATGCCATGCCGGCTTACCGTGGCCCCGGTGCACAGCTATCATGCGGGCCTCGCCGCTCGCGGCTCCAACTCCACTACCCTTAATTCATCGAATGAACCTGCTGCGCGCCCTTGCCACCGTCAGCGGCATGACCCTGCTGTCCCGCATTCTGGGCTTCGTGCGCGATTTCGTCATTGCGCGCGCCTTTGGTGCCGGCATGGTCACCGACGCCTTCTTCGTCGCCTTTCGCCTGCCCAACCTGCTGCGCCGCATGTTCGCGGAAGGCGCATTCTCGCAGGCTTTCGTCCCGATTCTTGCGGAATACAAGAACCGCCAGGGTCCGGAGGCCACCCACACCCTGGTCAATCGCGTTGCCACCCTGCTCGGACTGATCGTGGCGGTTGTCGCGGCGCTGGGCGCGCTGGTGGCGCCCTTGATCATCTACCTCTCCGCACCCGGCTTCTCGGGCGACCCGGGCAAGTTCGAGCTCACCGTCGAACTCACCCGCATCACCTTCCCCTACATCTTCTTCATGTCACTGGTGGCGCTGGCAGGCGGGGTGCTGAACACCTGGAGCCGGTTTGCGATTCCCGCCTTCACCCCGGTGCTGCTGAACCTTTCCTTCATCGGTATGGCGCTGTTTGCTGCGCCCTACTTCGATCCACCGGTGCTCGCGCTGGCGTGGGCCGTATTCATCGGCGGCGTGCTGCAACTGGCACTGCAGATCCGGCCACTGTCCAGAATCGGCATGATGCCGCGCTTCGACCTGAACCTGTCCGACCCTGGCGTGCGCCGCATCATGAAACTGATGGCGCCGGCCATCCTCGGCGTGTCGGTCAGCCAGATCTCGCTGTTGATCAACACGATTTTCGCGTCCTTCCTTGAAAGTGGCAGCGTGTCGTGGCTCTACTATGCCGACCGCCTGATGGAGTTCCCCGCCGGCCTGCTTGGCGTCGCACTGGGGACCATCCTGCTGCCCAGCCTGTCGAGGCTGCACGCCGACGACAAGGGCGGCGAATTCTCGTCGCTGCTCGACTGGGGCCTGCGCCTGACGCTGATGCTGACCCTGCCCGCCGCGCTGGGCCTGGCCCTGCTGGCCGTGCCCCTGGTGGCGACGCTGTTCAACTACGGTGCGTTCGGTGCCGACGACGTGATGCAGACGCGCAATGCCCTGGTCGCCTACAGCGTCGGGCTCAGCGGACTGATCCTGGTCAAGGTTCTCGCACCGGGCTTCTACGCCCGCCAGGATATTCGTACCCCGGTCAAGATTGCCCTGGTCACACTGCTGGCCACGCAGGTGATGAACCTCGCCTTCGTCCTGCCCCTGCGCCACGCGGGGCTCGCACTGGCCATCGGCCTTGCCTCCTGCCTCAATGCCGCACTGCTTTATCACGGCCTTCGCAAACGCGCGGTTTATGTCCCGCAGCCCGGCTGGGCTGCGTTCGCACTCAAACTGCTGGCAGCACTGGTGGTGATGGGGACGGTGCTGTGGTTCGGCGCAGGGTCGGAGACACTTTGGGTCGAGATCGGCGGACTTGAGCGCGGCCTGCGTCTCGCCACCGTGGTTGCTGCCGGTGCGCTGGCCTACTTCGCCACCCTCTTCGCCCTCGGCTTCCGCCCGCGCGACTTCCGCCGCCGCGGCGTCTGAACTGCGCTGCGCAGCCGTCATGAAGCCGCCGCCATGAAGCTTTACTACGCCGATCATTTCGTGCTGCCGCTTCCGCAAGGCCATCGTTTCCCGATGGAGAAATACGCCCGCCTGCGCGAACGTCTGCTGGCCTGCGGCGAGTTCGCCGAGGCGGACTTCTGCGTGCCAGAGGGCGCAAGCAACGACGAAATCCTGCGCGCCCACGATGCCGCCTATCTGCAGCGCATCGTCAGTGGCAGCCTGGACGCTGCCGAAATCCGCCGCATCGGTTTCCCATGGACATCGGCCATGGTCGAGCGCTCGCGCCGTTCTGCCGGTGCCACGCTGGCGGCCTGTCGCAGCGCGCTCACGCGCGACGGCGGCAGCGCCTGCGCTGCCAACCTGGCCGGGGGCACGCATCACGCCCACCGCGACTTCGGCTCGGGTTTCTGCGTCTTCAACGACGCCGCGATCGCGGCACTGGCCATGCGCGCCGAAGGCCGGGTGCAGCGGGTCGCGATCATCGATTGCGACGTCCATCAGGGCGACGGCACCGCGACCATCCTCGCAGCCGAGCCCGATGTGTTTACCTGCAGCCTGCACGGTGCCAGAAATTTCCCCTTCCGCAAGCAGGTCAGCGACCTTGACATCGACTTGCCGGACAACACCGACGACAATGCCTATCTCGCCGCCCTCGATGAGGCGCTGGCATGTGTATTCGAGCGCGCCAGACCGGAACTGGTGATTTATCTGGCCGGTGCCGACCCCTATGCCGGCGACCGCCTCGGGCGCCTGGGACTGAGCATCGCCGGCCTGCGGAACCGCGACGAACGCTTGCTGGCGGCTTGCCACGGCGCAGACGTGCCGGTCGCGATTGCGATGGCAGGTGGCTACGCGGAGCCGATCGACGACACCGTGAGCATCCACTTCAACACCGTGACCACGGCCGCACGCCTGCTGCGCAAGCCGCGCTGACACCATGGACTCGCGAGCGCTTCAACTCACGCTGATCGGTGTCGACTTCACCTCGGCGCCGCGGCGGCTCAAACCGATCATCGCTGCGCAGGGGCATCTCAACGGCAAGGTGGTCGAACTCCAGAGGCTCGAAGCCATGGCCGACTGGCCCGCTTTCGAAGCACTGCTGGCTCGCCCCGGGCCCTGGCTTGGCGCCTTCGATTTCCCCTTCGGCCTGCCGCGCGAAGCGGTCGTCGATCTGGCCTGGCCCACAAGCTGGCCCGCCCTGGTGAGGCATTGCGTGCGGCTTGGCAAGCCCGGCTTCCGCGCCGCCCTCGACGCCTATCGCGAGACGCGCGCCATCGGGCAGCGCTACGCGCACCGCGCCACCGACAGCCCGGCGCGCTCGCACAGCCCGCTGAAGCTGGTGAATCCGCCTGTCGGGCTGATGTTCCTCGAAGGCGCGCCGCGTCTGCTGGCCGCCGGAGTAAGCCTGCCTGGCATGCATGCCGCAGACCCCCGGCGCATGGCGGTGGAAGCCTACCCCGGCCTGATCGCGCGCAGCATCACGCCCGAATCCTACAAAAGCGACGACAAGCGCAAGCAGAATGCCGCGCGGCGCGATACTCGCGCAAGAATCGTCGGTGCCCTGTGCGACGGACGCACCGCGAACGGCCTCCGGCTGGTGCTCAGCGAGGCGCACAGGACCACCCTGATCGACGACGCCAGCGCCGACCATCTGGATGCGACGCTGGCGCTATTGCAGGCGGCCGCCTGCGCGCTGGCGGGCGCACCCCACTTCGGCCTGCCCGCGAACCTCGATCCACTGGAAGGCTGGATCGCCGGGGCCTGAAGCACTGCTGCGCGCTGGCCCTGCGCAAGGCGCCCCATGGGCGCCCGCAACACAGCCTTACAGCTTTTTCACGAACTCCGACTTCAGCTTCATCGCACCGATGCCATCGATCTTGCAGTCGATGTCGTGATCGCCATCGATGAGACGGATGTTTTTCACCTTGGTGCCAACCTTTACCACCAGCGACGAGCCCTTCACCTTCAGATCCTTGATCACGGTGACGCTGTCGCCGTCCTGGAGGACGTTGCCGTTGGCGTCCTTGAACACCTTGTCGGCCTCACCCGCGTCCTCGACGCCGGCTTGCGGCCACTCGTGGGCGCACTCCGGACAGACATAGCTGGCACCGTCCTCATAGGTGTATTCGGAACCGCATGCGGGGCACTTCGGCAGACTGCTCATCCTGTTTCCTTGTCCTGATCGATCGCCTGCCCGAGCATGTCGCCAGAAACAGATTTTCTCGGCGTGCGCCGGCTCAGGCCTGATAATTGCGCATGACCGACATTATCCCACCTGCCGGCCCCAGCGCCGCACCCTCTCCTGCAGCGCCATCGAACGACATCGCGGCGCACGCTTTCGACACCCTGCTGCTGCCGCCAGGCATGCTCGCCAACCTGCAGCAGCTCGGCTACCGGTCGATGACGCCCATCCAGGCCGCAGCCCTGCCCTTCGCGCTGGCAGGCCATGACCTGATCGCGCAGGCCAAGACCGGCAGCGGCAAGACCGCCACTTTTGCGCTGCCGCTGCTGACCCGGCTCGACCCGCAGCGCCTCGACGTCCAGGCGCTGGTACTGTGCCCGACCCGCGAGCTTGCGGACCAGGTCACACAGGAAATCCGGCGCCTGGCGCGCTTCACCGACAACATCAAGGTAGTGGCGCTGTGTGGCGGCACACCGATGCGGCCACAGCGCGACAGCCTGGCGCACGGCGCCCACATCGCCGTCGGTACGCCCGGCCGAATCATGGATCACATCGAACGCGGCAGCCTGAACCTGGAAACGCTGCATACGCTGGTGCTCGACGAGGCGGACCGCATGCTCGACATGGGTTTCCACGACGACATCGCCTGGATCGCCTCGCACTGCCCGAAAGAGCGCCAAACCCTGCTGTTCTCCGCCACCTTCCCCAACGGCATCGCCTCGCTCGCGCAGCGCTTCCTGCGTGCACCAAAGGAAGTGAAGCTCGCCGAGCAGCACGCGCCGGACAAAATCCGCCAGCGCTTTTTCGAGATCGACCACCCCGCCCGCCTGCAGGCCGTTGCGACCCTGCTGCGGCATTACCGCCCGACCAGCACGCTCGCCTTCTGCAACACCCGCCAGCAGTGCCGCGCGCTGGTCGAGCTGCTGTGCGCCGAAGGCTTTCATGCGCTGGCGCTGCATGGCGAGCTGGACCAGCGCGAACGCGACCAGGTGCTGATCCAGTTTGCCAACCGCAGTTGCTCGGTGCTGGTCGCCACCGACGTAGCCGCGCGCGGACTCGACATCGCCCAGCTCGAGGCCGTGATCAACGTCGATGTGACGCCCGACCCCGAAGTGCATGTCCACCGCATCGGTCGCACCGGCCGGGGCGACGCCGAAGGTCTGGCGCTGAGCCTGTGCAGCAGCGCAGACAGGCGCCGGGTAGCGACGATCGCACAGGCGATGGGTTTCGAACCGGAATGGCAGGATATCGCCGCCCTGCCGATCGACGACGCTGCACCCCTGCAGCCACCAATGACGACGCTGCTGATCCTGGGCGGGCGCAAGGACAAGATCCGGCCCGGCGACGTGCTCGGCGCCCTGACGGGTGAAGCTGGCTTCACCCGCGAACAGGTGGGCAAGATCACCGTGACCGATCAGAACACCTACGTTGCGGTGGTGCGCGACATCGCTCGCGACGCTGTGCGGCGGCTCGCGGCCGGCAAGCTCAAGGGGCGACCGGTGAAGGTGCGCGCGCTCGAGCGCTGAAGCTATTCGATCGTGACCCGGATCGCCGGCGCCGGCAGGCCGCGGCGCTTGCGTTCGGCCTGGATCAGTTCGGCGGCATCGGTGTTGCCGTTCTGCAGCGCCCATACGTCGGCCGACAGCCCTGCGTCGTTGAGCGCGTTCAGATCGGTGGCCGGCAAGGCGAGCAGACGCCGAACCACGGCGGCGTGGCCGTTGCGCGCCGCGAGCATCAAGGGCGTGGCGAGGTTGGGCGCTTTGATGTTTACATCGGCGCCTGCCGCGAAGAGCGCATCGAGAATCGACTCGCGACCTTCGAACGCAGCGTAGTGCAGCGGCGCCCACCCTTCGTGATTCACCGTGGCGCCCCCCTTCAGCAGCGCTTGCGCGGTCTCGTCGTAACCCCGCAGCACCGCCAGCATCAGCGCGGAATCGCCGGCCGGGTTGCGGTAATCAATGCGCACGCGGTACTTGAGCAAGGCCTCGACCGCCACGGTCTGGCCTTCGCGCGCCGCCAGAATGAGCAAGGTATTGCCCTGCGCATCGACCGTGTCCGGATCGATGCCACGCTTGAGCAGGCTGGAGAGCGTCTGCGCGTCACCCATTTTTGCCGCGCTGAGGGCGTCATCGTAGCTACCCGCCAGGGCCACACCCGAAAGGAGGCTGCAGGCAAGAAAGGCGCCCACGGCAAGCAGTTTACGCGCGGCAAGGCCGGACGGCGTCGTGGAGTTCGGGCCGGATGCAGCCAGCGCCCCATGCAGGGAATCAGCCAGGGAGTCGGGCAGAAAGTCAGATCGGTTTTTGAGCATGGCGGAATAGACGGAAGAAGTTGTCGGTAGTGGCCTGTTCGATACGGGCCAGTGGTTCGTCGCGCAGGCGGGCGATTTCTTCCGCCACATGCACGACCCAGCCGGGTTCGTTGGTCTTGCCACGGTGCGGCACAGGCGCGAGATAGGGCGCATCAGTCTCGATCAACAGGCGGTCGAGCGGCACGCGCCTGGCCACCTCTTTCAGCTCTTTGGCGCTGCGAAAGGTGACGATACCCGAGAACGAGATGTAGAAGCCCTGCTCCAGCGCGCCTTCGGCGACCGCCCAGCTTTCGGTGAAGCAGTGCATGACGCCCCCCGCCGCACCCGCCTGTTCCTCGCGCATCAGACGCAAGGTGTCGTCCGCGGCGCTGCGGGTGTGAACGATCAGCGGCTTGCCGGTCTCGCGAGCGGCGCGGATGTGGGTACGGAAACGCTCACGCTGCCACTCGGGTGCATCCTTGTGCCAATGGTAATCCAGCCCGGTCTCACCGATCGCAAGCACCTTCGGATGGTCGGCGAGTGCCACCAGTCGCGCAACATCGGGTTCTTCGCAGTCGGCATTGTCAGGATGGACGCCCACCGACGCCCACAGATGCGGGTGACGCTCGGCAAGCCCGAGCACGCGCGGGAAGTCTTCAAGCTTGACGCTGATGCACAGCGCCGTGCCCACGTTGTTGGCTGCCATGGTGGCAAGTACTTCGTCCTCGCGCGCGACGAGGTCGGGAAAATCGAGATGACAGTGAGAATCGACAAACATCGCAAACGCCAGAATGGAAAAAAGGGAATGACCGGGGTGGCGACACCACACCGCCAGGGGCACGGACCGCGGACAGCGCCTCATCCGATCCGGGCCACATGACCCGGACGATAGACGTCAGACGGTATGCGTCGGCCGGCTTGAACCAAGATGGCCGGCAAGAATCTGCTCGATTCGACCGCGCAACACCTTGCCTGTTTCGTCGTCTGCAAACTGCACGCCCACGCCCTGCGTCTTGCCGCCCTGCGCACCGTGCGGCGTGATCCACACCACACGTCCGGCCACCGGATGGCGCGTCGGGTCGTCCATCAACTGCAGCAACATGAAGACCTCATCGCCCAGGTTGTAGTTCTTGGGCGTGGGCACGAACAGGCCGCCATGGTTGAGGAAGGCCATATAGGCCGCATACAGCGCGGACTTGGAGTTGATATTCAGGGATAGCACGCCTGGGCGCGCCATCTGGGGTTTGGCGTGGGTGCTCATCCTCGTGCTCCGGCAAGGGCGCGGGTATAGCGCAAAAGCATGTCCTCAAGAACCAGACGCAGGTTCAGCGGATGGCGGGATACCTTGCGAATCTGCGCAATTTCATTGTAGCAGCCGCTTACCGCAGCAATGCTGGCACGGCTGCACAGCGTCGACAGCAGCGCCTCCTGCGCTGGAAAGAAGCGTGCCCTGCCCCCCAGCCGCAGTGCGGCCAGATCGGCGACCCAGCGCTGCATCCAGTCACACAGTTCGGGCAGGCCGAAACCGGCTGCAAGCGCCTCCTTCGACTTGAGCCACGCCTCCCATTGCCCCGCAACACGCAGCGCATCCGCAGCCTGCAGGCCAGAGAGGTCGCGCACGAAACGCTGCAGCAAGCCCCCGCCACCGCTCGCGGCCATGCGTTCTGCTGCCAGCGGCATGCCGCCACCGATCGCCAACAGCCCGAGCAGCGCCGGATCGGCGTTTGCTTTCCACTGCGCCAGCGCCTCGTCGCCCGGACGCGAGAACGGCCATTGCTGGCAACGGCTGCGGATGGTCGGCAGCAGCCGGCGCGGCGCCGACGAAACCAGCAGGAACACACAACCCGCCGGCGGCTCTTCCAGCAGCTTCAGTAGCGCATTGGCAGTAAACACATTCATCGCTTCGGCTGGATCGAGCACAGTGACCCGGCGCTCACTGTGATGCCCGGTGACGCTCAGCGCCGCCTGCAGCTCGCGGATCTGCTCGATGACAATCTGCGCCGACTTTGCCTTGCCCTCCTTCGCGCCGCCTTCCGTGGCCTCGGAGTCGCCGCTTTCCGCCGCGGCATCGGCTGCCGGCACGACGTGATGCAGGTCGGGGTGATTGCCGGCCAGCCGCCACTGGCAGGGCTGGCAGTGGCCGCAGGCATGACCATCAATGGCCGGACTGTCGCATAGCAGGCGGGCCGCCAGCGCCTCGGCCAGCTCGCGCTTGCCCAGGCCGGGCGGGCCGGCGAACAACAAGGCGTGCGGCAGGCGCGCGCCGAGTTCGACGAGCCGTGTCCAGGTGGGCTGCAGCCAGGGCTGGATCATGCCAATACGGTCTCGCCCAGGATGCGCTCGATGTCGGCGCGGATGAGCTCTGGCGCACGATTGGCATCGACCACGCGGATGCGCTGCGGCGCCCGCCGCGCGCGCTCGAGATAGGCTGCGCGCACGCGCACGAAAAAGTCACGCTGCTCACGCTCGAAGCGGTCGGGGTCGGCGCCGGTGGAGGCGACCCGAGCGGCGGCGATACCCGGCGGCAGGTCGAACAACAGGGTCAGGTCAGGCTGCAGCCCGGGGTGCACCCAGGCCTCGAGGGCGTCGAACTTGTCCCGTGCCAGCCCGCGCCCACCCACCTGATAGGCAAAGGTTGCGTCCGAGAACCGATCGCACACCACCCAGCGACCGGCCGCCAGTGCGGGCTGAATGCGCTGGGCAAGGTGCTCGCGACGGGCGGCGAACATCAGCATGGCCTCGGTTTCGAGATGCATCGGCTGATGCAGCAAAAGATCGCGAAGGCGCTCACCAAGTTGCGTCCCGCCAGGCTCGCGCGACTGATCGACATCGATGCCACGCGCCTGCAACAAGGCCACGGTGGCGGCAATCTGGCTGCTCTTGCCGGCACCGTCGATACCTTCGAAAGTAATGAAACGGCCACGCGGCGGAGAGTGGGTCGGGCTCAAGGCTTGCCCCCATTGCGAATGAAGCGGTTGACCGCCTGATTGTGTTCATTGAGCGTGCGCGAGAACTGGCTGCTGCCATCGCCGCGCGCAACAAAATAAAGGTAATCGCTTTGCTGCGGCTTGACCGCTGCCAGCAAGGCATCCGGACCCGGCATCGCGATCGGTGTTGGCGGCAGTCCACCCCGCGTGTAGGTATTCCACGGATGGTCGGCCTCAAGGTGCTTGCGCCGCAGCCGACCGTCGAACGTCTCGCCGAGGCCATAGATCACCGTGGGGTCGGTCTGTAGCGGCATGCCGATGCGCAAGCGGTTGGCGAACACCGATGCCACCAGCGCGCGGTCATCGGCACGCCCTGTTTCCTTCTCGATGATCGAAGCGAGAATCAGCGCCTGGTAGGGTGATTGCAGCGGCGAGCCCGGGTCGCGCCCCGCCCAGGCCTGATCCAGCCGCTTCTGCATGCTGTGGTAGGCACGGCGCAAAACGCCCGACACCGGCGAACGCTTGTCGAACAGATAGGTGTCCGGGAAAAACAGGCCTTCGAGATGCGACTCGCTGGCGCCGATGCGGGCAAGAATCTCCGCTTCACCCAGCCCGGCCGTGTCCGCTTCGAGCTCGGGGTGACTTTCCAGCGTCTTGCGCACCTGGCGGAAGGTCCAGCCCTCGACCAGCAGCACCTCGCCCTGCGACACGTCGCCGTCGGAGAGCTTGAGCACCAGTTGCCAGGGCGTGATGCCGGCATGCACCTCGTAGCTGCCAGCCTTGATCGTGTTGGCACGCCCGCCGACGCGGGCAAGCCAGCTCAGCCAGACCGGGTCGACGTGCACGCCCGCGCGAGCAATCACATTGGCCGCCTGGCGCATGCTCACGCCACGCTGAACGGTGAAGTCCACGACTTCGCCCTTGAGCGTCAGCGGGCGGTGGGCAAATCCGTAGGCGGTCGCGGCCGCAAGCACGACGGCGACCAGCAACAACAACACGGAGCGGAGTGCGAGACGTTTCATGCGCGATCGACAAGACCATGGTGGGCTCAGGGGCGACCACCGTTTGGCGGGCGCCTATAATACTTCATCGAAACGCCCGGTCTGCCCGAATGCACGACAGGCCCACATCGACCAACCCCACACAAGCACTCACCGACATCATGACCGCCTGGACCGACCATCTCATCGAGCAGGGTGCAACCCTGGCTGACACCTTGGCTGACAACAACTCGCAACCCGGTGTGCACTTCGCCGACCCGGCCGTTGAGGCGCGCACGGTGACCGAATCGACTGTGGTCGTGCCCCTCCAGCACCTGGGCACGATCCGCTCGCTCGGCCCCGACTCGGCCGCCTTCATCCACAACCTCGTGTCAAACGATGTCAACAAGCTGGAGGCCGACGAGGCAGCATGGAACAGTTTCAATTCGCCCAAGGGCCGCATGATTGCCAGCTTCCTGATCTGGCCGGAGGCCGATGGGCATGCGCTGATGCTGTCGGCCGACATTCTGCCGGCCTTCCTGAAAAAGTTCTCGATGTATGTGCTGCGCAGCAAGGTGAAGCTGTCCGACGCCAGCAACGAGCTTGTGCTGCTCGGCGTCAGTGGCGCCGACTCGGTCAAGTCACTCACCGCAGCCGGGCTTGCCGTCCCCGGCGAGCCAATGAAGCAGACGGGCGGCGGTGAGGCCCCGCGCTGCATCCGCCTCGACGAGCGCAACTTCATCATCGTGGTGGCCGCCGCTGCGGCACCCGCGCTGTTCGACGCCCTGCAGACCGGCGGCGCGATCAAGGCCGGCACCGCAGCCTGGCAACTGGCGATGATCCGCGCCGGCCTGCCGCTGATCACTGCACCGACGCAGGAGGAATTCGTTGCCCAGATGCTGAACTACGAACTGATCGGCGGCGTGAGCTTTCACAAGGGTTGCTACCCGGGCCAGGAAATCGTCGCCCGCACGCAATATCTGGGCAAGCTGAAGAAACGCACCTACCGCGTCGCGATTCCGGCCGGTGCAAGCGCCGCGGCCGGCACCGACCTTTACGCCCCGGCTTTCGGCGAGCAGTCGGCAGGCAAGATCGTGAACGTGGCGCCGGCTGCCGACGGCGGCTTCGAAGCCCTGGCCGTACTGCAAAGCAGCAGTGTCGAAGCCGGCGAAATCCACCTCGGCGGCATTGATGGCCCGCGACTGACGCTGCTCGAACTGCCCTATGCACTAAGCTGAGCTACATCTGACCCAAGCTGTTCCTCCAATTCCTCCAGCCGTGCATAGCCTGACACGATGAACACCAGCCAATCCACCCACTTCTATGTGTATTACCGCTTGCGGCCGGACACAGATGCCGACATCGCCCATGCCAGCGTGCGCGCCATGCAGGCCGCAGTGGCTCGGCAGACCGGTATTCAGGGGCGATTGCTGCAGCGTGAAGGCGAACCGGACACCTGGATGGAAATCTACGAAGGTGTGGCCGACTCGCTGAAGTTTGCCCAGACCCTGGAAGCCGAAACGGCCGCCCATTGTCTTGGCGACCTGCTCGACGCCGGCGGCGTGCGCCATATCGAGCGCTTCATCGAGACCCTGTGACCCCATGTGCCTGATCGTCCTTGCGTGGCAGCGCCATGCCGATTTCCCGCTGGTGGTCGCGGCCAATCGCGATGAATTTCTCACTCGCCCCGCAGTGCCGGCACACTGGTGGACCGACGCGCCCGAGCTGCTCGCCGGACGCGACCTGGAAGCTGGGGGGAGCTGGATGGGGCTATCGCGCAGTGGCCGCTTCGCGGCGCTGACCAATTTCCGCGACCCCAGCCAGCGCATTGCTGGCGCGCCATCGCGCGGCGCCTTGGTGCGGGCGGCACTCGAAAGCGACGATAGCGCCGAAGCCACGCTGCAACACCTTGCTTCGACCAGCCCGGCCTACGCTGCCTTCAATCTGCTGGTGGGCGACGGACGCTCGCTGGGCATTCTCGAAAGCACCACCGGGCGCGTGCAGATGCTGGAGCCAGGCGTGTACGGCTTGTCGAACCATCTGCTCGACACCCCCTGGCCCAAGCTGGTGAAGGCACGCAGCGGCCTGGCCGAACTACTGCCGCAACTGCCCGACGACGACTCAGCACTGTCCTTGCTGCGCGACCCCACCCCCGCGGCCGATCCCCACCTGCCACAAACCGGCGTGAGCCAGGAATGGGAGCGCTGGCTGTCATCCGCGTTCATCCGTGCGCCAGGCTACGCCACGCGCTGTTCGAGCCTGGTGATGGTCGATCGCAGTAGCCACACCCGCCTGCGCGAATGGACCTGGGATCTGCATGGGGAACTGTGCGGCGAAGTCACGCACCAGTTCACCGCGAAGCCCGCAGGCTGAAGGTCGCCTCGGCTACTCTGCCAGCCGCGCACCGGCCTGGCGTCCGCCCAGCACACGATCCAGCCGCGCCAGAACCCGCTGCGTGATGCCGGCGAGGTCGAAACTGTGCAGATCCGCCAGCGTCGCGCAGCGTGCCAGCACCTGGCCACGCGAGGGTGGAAAGGGTGCGCCGGACACGGCAAAGGTGATGCGATTGTCGCCATCCTCTGCGCCAATCGCCAGCACGCGGCCATCGAATGCCTCGCGCAGGCGCGAGGCATATACCGCGTAGCGGCCGTCCCCGGCCCAGTGATTGGCAACCATCACCCCACCGGGCGCCAGCGCGCGCTGGCAGTCGGCGTAGAAATCGGCGCTCCCCAGTCGGGCCGGCAGACCGGCAGCGCCAAAGCCATCGATCAGCAGCACGTCGGGCCGCTCATCGCAGTCGCGCACGAAGTCTGCACCGTCGGCGCAGACCACCCGAAAACGTTCGCCGTCCGGCGGAATGCCGAAGCGTTGGCGCAAGGCAATCACCTCGGGGCTGATCTCGACCGCAGTGAAGCGCACGTCGAGCAGGGTCCGCAGGCAGTATTTCGCCAGCGAACCACCGCCCAGGCCCACCATCAGGATGTGGCGCGGCTTCGGGTTGAACAGCAGGAAACCCATCATCGCCCGGGTGTAGTCCAGCGCCAGCGTATCGGGCTCGGCGATCGACATCACGCTTTGCACCGTGAGTCCGTCGAACTGCAGTGAACGCAGGCCACAAAGCTCGGCGACGAAGGGTTGGTCCCGACTCGACACGTCAGGACCTCGCACGTCGGAACGCTGCGCTTGCGTCATGCGCCTCGATGCCCCCTGGCGCGCAGTCGCGCTGCATCGCGCGATGCGCAATGCCGGCCTCCATGAAAACCTCACCCTGTTCGACAAAGCCATGCCGTCGATAGAAGTCGAGTGCATGCACCTGGGCGTTGAGCATCACCTGGGTCAAGCCGCGCTGCATGGCCTCCACCACCAGCGCCTCAAGCACCGCCCCGCCGATGCCGCGACCACGCGATCGGGCATCGACCGCCATTCGCCCGATATGGCCGTCCGGCAACAATCGGCCCGTGCCAATGACCTCGCCGTCCGCATCGACGGCGACGGCATGACGGCTCAGCGGGTCGAACGCATCGAGTTCGATGTCGGCCGGCACCCCTTGTTCAAGCACGAAAACCCGTATGCGCAGCGGCATCGCGCGCGCCTGAGCAGCATCCCAGTCCAATATCTCGAGAGCCAAACCGTGCCGCACGCTCATTCGCAGATCTCCACCTTCGTCCCCACTGCCACCAGATCGAACAGCTCGATGACGTCGCGATTGCACATGCGCACGCAGCCATGCGACAGGGGCACGCCCATCGGCTGGTCGTCGCCCGTGCCGTGGATATAGATGTATCGCCGCATGGAATCGACCGCCCCGAGACGGTTCCGCCCGGGCTCCTCGCCACACAGCCACAGGATGCGGCTCAGGATCCAGTCGCGCCCGGGATGGGCGGCCGCAAACCCGGGCGTCCAATACTCGCCGGTTGGGCGGCGACCACGAAACACCGTGCCGTAAGGCTGGCCATCGCCGATGCGGGCGCGAATGCGGTGGTGGCCACGCGGCGTCCGGTAGCTGCCTGCGTCCTCACCGACGCCATTGAGCGCGGTCGACACCGCATAGCGACGAATGCAGGCTGTGTCGTCGCCGAACAGTTCGAGGCACTGACGACCGATGTCTACGCGGATGCGCATTCAGGCCACCAGGGTCTTGCTGCGCCGCGCGGCGAAAAAGCTCGACAGCATGCGCCCGCACTCTTCACCGAGCAGACCACGTTCGATCGTCGCGTGGTGGTTGAGGCGCGGCTCGGCGAACAAGTCCACCACACTGCCGGCGACGCCGGTCTTGGGGTCGCCGGCGCCATACACCACCCGTGCGATGCGCGCATGCATGATCGCCCCCGCGCACATGGCGCAGGGTTCCAGCGTCACGTAAAGCTCGCATCCGGGCAGCCGATAGTTGCCCAGCCGCGCCCCGGCGTCGCGAAGCGCCATGATCTCGGCGTGCGCGGTCGGGTCGTGACGACCGATCGGCTGATTGAAGCCACGCCCGACGATCTCTCCGTTCAGCACCACCACCGCCCCCACCGGCACCTCGTCATTGGCGCCGGCCTCACGTGCCAGCGCCATTGCAGCGCGCATGTAGTCTTCGTCGCTCATTGGCTCACTCATTCTTGCGTGGAGCGAATTCTAGCGGATGGCGACTGCAGCCGCGGCCGCAAAGCACGGTGCTTGCGCGATGCGCACGCGTCTGACGGCTGCACTGACACCTGGAGCAAGCATCAGCGCCAACGCTAAACCGGGCACCGGTCTGCGCTAGAATCCGGCCACCTGCCCCCAGCCCAGGGGGCGTTTTCGTTTCTGGATCTCAGGCATGAACATCAATCTCACCGCACCCTACGGCCCGCTGGTGCGCCGCATCGAAACCGAAGCCACCGTGATCGGCGATCAGGTGCTGAAGATCGACCACTTCCTCAATCACCGCATAGAGCCGGGTTTCATCACCGAAATGGGTCGTGAGCTGGCACGGCGACTGGCGCAGTTCGAACCGAGCGTGATCCTGACCGCCGAGGCCAGCGGGATCGCACCGGGGCTGGTCGTGGCCCAGGCACTCAACGTGGCGCTGGTTTATGCGAAGAAATATGCGCCGCAGGTGGAATCCCCCGCCATCTCGCGCGTGATCCCTTCGCCCACCAAGGGCGGCGAAACCAAGCTGGTGCTCTCGCAACGCTACATCGTACCGCGCGACCGCGTCGTGATCGTTGATGATTTCCTGTCGAACGGGCGCACCGCCGTTGCGCTCATCGAGATGGCGCGCGAGGCCGGGGCGCTGGTGTTGTGCACGAGTTTCATTGTCGAAAAGCGTTTCAAGCCGGGCCATGCAGCCATCGAGGCGCTGGGTGTGCCGGTGGCGACGCTTGCGCAGGTGGAAGCCCTCGGCAACGGTCGCGCCGTGTTGACCCAGCCCGAAAGCTGAGCAGGCCGTGTCAAATGCACACCGAAGACGGTGAGCGAGTCGCTACACTGAGCGCAACGCATTAAAGGTACCCGAGCCATGGAAGAGTTCGAGCGACAGATCAAGATTTTCGCTGCCAACATCGACAACGAACTGAAGGGCGGAAATCTCAGTTTTCCTACCGTCTTCGACCTGTCCATGCGCATCAAGAAGCTTGCCGACGATCCCAGCTCCTCGCTGGACGACATGTCGAACGTCGTGCGTACCGAGCCCCTGCTCAGCGCCAGGGTGCTGCGCTCGGCGAACACGGTGCTGCTGAACCCATACCAGCGCGAGATTACCAGCGTCGCCGCGGCAATCTCCCGCATCGGATCATCGACGCTGCGCTGCCTGGCCTACGCGGTTGCAGCCGACCAGCTTGCACGCGACCATCGCTCGCGCCAGATGCGCCTGGTGGCCTCGGGCCTGTGGATGTACTCGATTGACGTGGCGTCCTGGGCCTACGCCTTTTCGCGCCATCTGTCGCAGGGCAACCCCGACGCCGCACTACTGGCCGGGCTGATGGTGAGCATCGGCCAGTTCTATCTGCTGGCCAAGGCTTCCGACTATCCTGCACTCGAGGGCCAGCTTGCGCACTTTGCCGAGTTCGTTCTGCTGTGGGACGAGCCCGTCAAGCTTGCTGTGCTCGAAGCCTTCGATCTGCCACGAGACATCATCGACGCAGCGGACATGGATGCCGACGGCGACAGCGAATGGCCGCCGCAAAATCTGGGCGACATCGTTTTTCTCGCCACGCTCGCCGCAGAAACCCCGAACCCGTTCGCCAACCTGCTTGGCATCAAACGCCGTCCGGAACTGCTTGAGGCCTGCCTTGGCGAGTCGGGCCGCAGCGAGTTCCAATCGCTGCTTGAGGAGGCGCGCACCACGCGTCAGCAGATGCTTTCAGCGGTCAGCGACGGCTGAACAAACTAGCCGTTCAGGGCACACCCAGCGCACGCGCAAGCGCCGCCGCCGCCGCCTCGATGGCCGCATCGGCCTGTGGAAACAGCTTGCCGAGCGTGATGAAGCCGTGCAGCACACCTTCGACCTGAAGGCACTCCACTTCCCCGCCCTCCTCGCGCACCCGCTGCGCGAAGGCAGCGCAGTCATCGACCAGTGGATCGAATTCGGCTGAGATCAGCATCATCGGCGGCAGGCCGACGAGCGACTCGGCACGCATCGGTGAGGCGCGCCAGTGCTCGGCGTCCCCCTTGGGCAGGTAGCGTTCGAAAAACCACTGCAAGGTGCCGAAGTCGAGAAAATAGCCTTCGCCGTAGCGCTGCCGAGACGCACGTGCACTGTGTATTTCAGTCGAGGGATACACCAGCAGCAGAAAGCGCGGCTCGATGGTGGCGCCGCGCAGCGACAAGGCCGTGACGATGGACAGATTGCCACCCGCGCTGTCCCCGCCCAGCGCAATGCGCGCAGGATCCACGCCGAGCAGGTCGGCCTGCGCCACTGCCCATTCGAAGGCAAAAGCCGCATCATCGAGTGCCGCCGGAAACGGGTGCTCGGGCGCCAGCCGATAATCGACCGAAAGCACCGCACAACCCGACGCGTTCGCCAGTTGCCGGCACAGCACGTCGTAACTGGTCACATCACCGACGCACCATCCCCCGCCATGGAAATAGATCAGCAGGGGCAGTGTTTCCTGCGTCGGGCTGTGCAGCGGTCGGTAAAGCCGCGCGAGCAAGGCGCTGCCATCGGCACGCGCGATTGGCACTTCGGTCGTCGACGCCACGGCGGGCGCCTCGGGACGAAAGGCAAACTGCAGTTTCTGGAACGAATGACGTGCCTGCACGGGCGACAGTTCGTGAAATTTCGGTGCGCCGACTCGATAGGCCATGTCGAGCAGGGTGCGGGCCTCGGGGCTCAGGGGCATGTTCTAAAAGGCGCACAGGCATCGCGCGCCCTGGTGAGGATTGGGGGGCACAATTCTAGCCGCTCGGCACGGCGGGCGCTCATCCGCGGGTGGGCGAGCCTGCCGAACAGCGCGGGCCTTGCGGCCAGCCTGGCGCCAAGCACATCACGTAAACTTGAACGCCATGACTTTTGTCCACCTTATTGACTTTTTTCGACTAAAACCGGGTCATGCGAGGATTAAAATAAGAGAAGACTCGATGGAGACCGCGCATGACAACAAGCAAGCAGACCAAGGCAAGCAGTCCCTCCGCCAAGCGCAAGACCAACAATAGCCCCCACGCAAGCGCAGGCCGTGTCACCCGACAAAGGCGTAGCGCCAGGAGCGGTGACACGTCGCCCGACCTCAGTCCGGAGGGCATCGAGCGCTTCGAAGTGGATCAGGCCGTGACAGGCGCACAAGATTCAAAACTGGTTGCGCTGACCGACATCCTGCAGCACGAGGCGAGCACGAACCCGGTTTCGGCCACGCAGGCGCTTGAAGCGATTCTGGCAGGTGCCTCGCCAGACGACGTTCACATGCTGCGCCGTGCCCTGATGAAGGCCGATGCAAAGCTCGGCGGCAACGATCACCATCCGGACGAGGAGCTCTCGGCCGACTGGCGCACGGGCGGCTACCCCTACCGCAACCTGATGTCACGCAAGGCCTACGAGAAGCAGAAGTACCGCTTGCAAGTCGAGTTGCTGAAGTTGCAGGCCTGGGTCAAGGACACCGGTCAGCGCGTGGTCGTGCTGTTCGAAGGCCGTGACGCAGCCGGCAAGGGCGGCACCATCAAGCGCTTCATGGAGCACCTTAATCCACGCGGTGCACATGTGGTGGCCCTCGAAAAACCCAGTGATACCGAGCGCGGACAGTGGTATTTCCAGCGTTACATCCAGCATCTGCCGACGGCGGGCGAGATCGTGCTGTTCGACCGCTCCTGGTACAACCGCGCCGGAGTCGAGCGCGTGATGGGCTTTTGCTCGCCCGACGAATACAACGAGTTCATGCGTCAGGTGCCGGAGTTCGAACGCAACCTGGTGCGTAGCGGCATCCATGTGATCAAGTTCTGGTTTTCGGTCAGCCGTGAAGAACAGCGTCGCCGCTTCAAGGAGCGTGAGAGCCATCCGCTGAAACAGTGGAAGCTGTCACCGATCGACCTCGCCTCGCTCGACAAGTGGGACGACTACACCAAGGCCAAGGAGGCCATGTTCTTCTACACCGACACGGCCGACTCGCCATGGACGGTCGTCAAATCCGATTGCAAGAAGCGCGCGCGCCTCAACGCCCTGCGCTACGTGCTGCACAAGCTGCCCTACGCCAACAAGGACATTGATCGCATCGGCCCGCTCGACCCTCTGCTGGTCGGCCGAGCCAACGTGGTGTACGAACGCGGCGAGAAGGACGAAGTTCCGCTGCTGTGAAACCCTGCGCTCTCCTGCAGTCACGGAACGGCATGCCGAGGCTCGGGTCGACGCGCCGTTCCCCGCGCTCAACATAGAGGCACGTTGCGGGTGATCGAGAGAGGTAAGCGCCTCTCGCCTGTTTGGAACCCCGGCGGCGAACCTCGGCGCTAAGGCGCGGTCGATATTGCATTACACAGGAGACTCGACCATGCGGACTCGCCGGTTTGCCCCCCTCATTGCGTCGCTGAGTGTTGCAATGGCCACTATCACAATGCAGGCCACGGCCGTGGCGCAGGAGGGTCTGTTCAACCATCAGCTACGCCGCCTGCATTCGAGCGAAACCATCGATCTGGCGAAACGCTTCGCCGGTCAGCCGGTACTGGTCGTGAACACGGCAAGCCATTGCGGTTTCACCGGCCAGTTCAAGGAACTCGAAGCCGTTTATCAGCTATACAAGGACAAGGGTCTGAAGATTGCAGGATTTTCGTCCGACGACTTCAAGCAGGAAGCCGGTAGCGAAGCCGAGGCCGCAGAAGTGTGCTTCGTGAACTTTGGCGTGAGTTTCGACATGTTCGCCAGCATTCACGTGCGCGGGCCGAAGGCCCATCCGCTATTTCGCGAGATTGCGCGCCAGTCGGAAGAGCCGCGCTGGAATTTTCACAAATATGTGATCGATCGCAACGGCAAGGTCGTCGCGACCTTTCCCAGCCGCGTCGAGCCTGATGCCGCTGAAGTACGCAAGGCAATCGAGCAGGTGCTCTGAATACGCAACGGCTCGATCGCCCCGCAGTGCAGGTTCAGCCGCAGCAGTTTGATCCGCCGTCGCCGCCACAACTGCCAGCTTTCTTGGGTGCCGCGGCAGGTGCGGCGTCTGCCGTTGCGCCAAGCTGAATGCGGAAATCAATGACGATGTTGCCCGGCTCGCGAGCAACGTAGTTGATGCCGATCTGGCTACCATAACGCTGCTGGATCTGTCCGATCAGCGGCATGGGATCGTGGTCGTTCACAAAGCGCATCGTTTCGCCGTCTTCGAGCGACTCGAGGGCGCCGAAGATGGCGGCGTGGCGGAAACGCTTGGCGACGCCCCTGGCGTCAAAGGGGTGTACGGCGTTATCTGACATGAGAGAAACATCCTTAAGGTCGAATTCCGGACTTTGCTTGCGGCCGGTGACGCAGTGGTGCAAATGCTAAGCACTGGCCCTGCTCAAAACCTTGAGGAAGAACAAGAATTGCACGTGTCACCTTGCCGCAGCTCAGAATTCCGGCAGCCCTCACACCCGACATGACGCGAGCCTTGCAAGCACAGGCCCGCCAAACTGCTAAAGTCGGGCGCAATATCTAACTCATCTGCCGGAGGCTCCATCATGTTTGCCCGCCTGTTCCGCCATCTTCCCGCGGTTCTCATCATCAGCGCCAGCCTGTCCTTGGGCGGCTGCGGCTACAACGATTTTCAGCGCCTGGACGAAGAGACCCGGTCAGCCTGGGCTGAGGTGCTGAACCAGTATCAACGCCGGGCCGACCTGATTCCGAACCTGGTCGCGACCGTCAAAGGTGAGGCCAGCTTCGAACAGGAGACGCTGACTCGCGTGATCGAGGCACGTTCGCGCGCCACCGCCATCCAGGTCAGCCCCGAAATGCTCAACGACCCGCAGGCCATGGAACGCTTCCAGCAGGCTCAGGGCCAACTGGGTGGTGCGCTCTCGCGCCTGCTCGCCGTTGCCGAGAACTATCCGGACCTCAAGACCAACCAGGGATTCCAGGATCTGCGCGTTCAGCTCGAGGGCACGGAAAACCGCGTCACGGTGGCGCGCAACAAGTACATCGCTGCCGTGCAGCAGTACAACGTGCTGGCGCGCAGCTTCCCGACCAATCTGACTGCAATGATCTTCAGCTACTCGCCAAAGGCGGGTTTCACCGTGGTCAATGAAGTCGAGATCTCGGCGCCGCCGAAGGTTGACTTCGGCCAGTCCGGACCGACTCAGGGCAAGCCGTGACGGCATGGCCGTGATCAGCGCAATGACTGGGTCACGCACCCACTCGCGGCCAGGCCCGCGAACCGTCGCCCGAAAGGCCGCGTACAGCTTCCTCGCGGTGCTCATCAGCCTGCTTGCGCTGCTGTGGTTACCGGTTGCGCAGGCGCAGCAAGTGCAACCGGTGCCGGCGCTGACGGCACGCGTCATCGACCGTAGCGCCACGCTCGATGCGACCCAGATGCAGGCGCTGGAGCAGAAACTGGCCAGCTTCGAAGCCGAGCGCGGCAGCCAGATCGTCGTCCTGCTGGTGTCCACGACCGCCCCGGAGGACATCGCCGCCTACGCCTATCGCGTCGCCGAGGAGTGGAAGATCGGGCGCCGCGACATCGGCGATGGCGTGCTGCTGGTCGTGGCCAAGAATGACCGCCGCGTGCGGGTCGAGGTGGCGCGCGCTCTCGAGGGCGCGGTGCCTGACCTCGCTGCCTACCAGATCATCGACCGCCTGATCACCCCCGCCTTCCGCAACAATGACTTTGCCGGCGGGCTGGATGCCGGCGTCGACGGCCTGATGGCACGGATTCGCGGCGAAGATCTGGCGCTGCCCGAGCCCGAAGGAAGCGCCGGAGGGGACGGTTTTGCGATTGAGGATCTTGCGGCCTTCCTGTTCATTGCGGTACCGGTCGCCGGCAGCTTCCTGAGCGGGATTTTCGGACGCAAGCTCGGTGCCGCTGCAACCGGAGGCCTCGCCGGCCTTGTCGTCAAACTGCTCACCGGAAGCCTCGGACTCGGGCTGCTCGCCGGCGTTGGGGCCCTGATCTTCGTGATCGTGCTTGGCATCGGTGTTGGGGGTGGCCGCGGCGGTCCGGGCGGCTTTCACCGCGGCTGCGGCCCGGTGATCTGGGGCGGCGGCAGCAGAAGCGGTGGCGGCGGTTTCAGTTCGGGTGGCGGCGGCAGCTTCGGCGGCGGCGGTGCGTCGGGGAGGTGGTGAATGAACCGTGTCACACGACTACTGCGCCACCTGTGGCTCGATGCCGACGACGCAAGACGTGCGCTGGGCGCCACGGGCCTGGCACGGCTTGAAGCGAAGGTCGGCGCCAGCGAGCGCGAGCACACCGGACAGATCTGCCTGTGTATCGAAGCCAGCCTGCCGCTACGCTATCTCTGGCGCAACATCATGGCCGGTGAAGCGATCGAAACCGTGCTGTTTGACCGCGCAGTGACCACCTTCGGCAAACAGCGCGTGTGGGATACCGAAGACAACAATGGCGTGCTGATCTATGTATCGCTAGCCGAGCATCACCTCGAAGTGCTTGCCGACCGCGGCCTGGCACGCCAGGTGCCACAGGCCGACTGGCAGACACTGGTGCATACCGTCAGCGCCATGCTTCGTGACGGACATCTTGAACAAGGCCTGGACCTTGCCCTTAGCCGCGTGCACAGCCTCCTGGCGCAGCATTTCGCGGCTGACAGCGCGATCGCAGCTCAAAGGGAGAACACCCTGCCCGATCGGCCGCTTGTGCGCTGATGACGGCGCATTTGCGGGCCAAACCGAGCCAGGCAAATGCGATTCTGCAAAATGTTGCTGCATTGCAACATTCCATCAGCGTTTTGTCCTGCCGCCCGCTTGATCCGGCCGCCCGCGCTGACCGCCTGTGCTATTGTCAAAAATGAGGCGGAGGGAAGAACGACAAGATCGTTCAAGTTCGGGATGCTCATGAAATGGGCACGAGACGCCTCGCGAACGTTCAGACAAACCTAAATCGCGAGTGGAGAGTACTTATGGCTACCAAGCAAGATCAATTCAACGAACTTCAAAAAAAGAACCTCGAGGCCGCCATGCGTCTCGCCCAGCTCTCCATCGAAAACTCGCAGCGCATCATGGAAATCCAGGTTTCCACGGCAAAGAGCCTGTTCGAGGAAGGCGTGCATAACGCCAAGGCCATGTCCTCAGTGAAAGACCCGAAGGACATGATGGATGTGCGTAGCCACTATGCACAGGCCACCACCGAAAAGATGCTGGCCTGCGCCCGCGAAATCGCCGAGATCACCGCTACCACCCAGGCGGCATTCGGCAAGCTGGTCGGCGAGCAACTGACCAGCGGCGGCCAGGACATGTTCGAAGCCATGCAGAAGATGTTCAAGGGCATGCCGATCTCGGATCAGAACGCCGTGGGCGCCATGCAGACTGCAATGGACACCACCCGTGCGGCTTTCGAGCAAATGACGCGCGCGTCGACCGAAGCCTTCCAGTCCTTCACGCAGCAGCCCACCAAGGGCCGCAAGTAAAAAGTCTTACTCGAGCAAGCTACCTGAATGCACGAACGGCGCCGCAAGGCGCCGTTTTACGTCGACCAGACCGTACTCAAGGTCAGGTAGCAGAGCGGCGATCGCGACAAAACCCTCGCCATGCCACTCAATCGCTCGCGGGGTGAACGTGTCCAGGCCCGATCACCTTTCAGCGCCGCCGCTCGATCTCGTCCCAAGTCAATGCATCCGAGGTCAATTCGTCGTTGCCGTCATCGTCAACCCGCCCCGCCGTCGATGCCTCTCCCCAGCGCGCGGCCGCTGAATCGTCACGCTCTCGCGCATCCACCCAGCGCGCACCCGTCGTCGTCTCCTCGTGCTTCCAGAATGGCGCGCGGGTTTTCAGGTAATCCATGATGAACTCGCAGGCTGCGAAAGCATCACCACGATGTCCGCTCGCCACGCCGACGAACACGATGCGGTCTGCGGGTTCGAGGCGGCCAAAGCGGTGAATCACCCGTGCACCGAACAGGGACCAGCGATGCTGGGCCTGAACAAGGATTTCCTCGAGCGCGCGCTCGGTCATGCCCGGATAATGCTCGAGCGTCATCGCCGATACACTGCTGCCATCATTGATGTCACGCATCAGACCGACGAAGCTGGCCACGGCGCCAACCTCAGGCCGCCCCTCGCTCAGGACGCCAATCTCGGCCCCGACATCAAAGTCCGCCTGCTGCACACTGACACTGAAATCAGACTCTGTCGCCATGACTCAGCCTCCGGTGACCGGTGGAAAAAACGCCACCTCGTCGCCCGGACTCACCGGCCCATCGGCCGCTACCATGCGCTGGTTAACTGCGGCACGCACGTTACGCCCCTCGGCCAGCGCCTGCCACGCATCACCACGCGCGGCCAGGTGAGCACGTAAGGCTCCCACCGTCGCCACGCCTTCTGGAAGCCCCAGATCCTCGGCCGATTTACCCACGGCTTCGCGCAGGCTCGCGAAATACAGCACCTTCACATTCATCGTCTTTTGTCCTTTCTGCTCAAGCCGCTCAATGCAGCAGATCACCATAGGGCAGGAAACGCACCGTTTCACCTCGCACCACCGGCGTATTGGCCGGTATATCGACCAGGCCGTTGGCCCACACCGTCGAATTCAGCGCCGCCGATCCCTGGTTTGCAAAAAGCTCGACGCTGCCCTGGGCATTCATGCGCGCACGCAGAAACTCCCGGCGACGGTCGGGTCGGGGCCATTCGAAATCAGCGCGCAACATCAGCGACTGCGGCTCGACGACCGTACTTCCCTGTGTGGCCAACAGGAAGGGGCGCACCATCAGCAGGAAGGTCACGAAACTCGAGACCGGATTGCCCGGCAGGCCGATGAAGGCCGCCGCGTGCACCCGCCCGTAGGCGAGCGGCTTGCCCGGCTTCATCGCAATTTTCCACATGTCGAGCCGGCCCTCGGCCTCCACCGCCGGCTTGACGTGGTCCTCCTCGCCCACCGACACGCCACCGCTGGTCAGGATCAGATCGTGTCCTTCTGCTGCGCGGCGCAGCACCTCACGCGTGTGGTCGAGGTCGTCGGGCACGATGCCAAAGTCTTCGACCTCGCAGCCCAGGTCGGCCAGCAGTGCCCGCAACAGGAAGCGATTCGAATTATAGATACCGCCCGGCGGCAGCGCTTCGCCCGGCATCACCAGTTCGCTGCCGGTCGAGAACACTGCCACCTTCAGTCGCCGATACACCGGTAGCTGCGCAGCGCCAACCGAGGCCGCCAATGCAATCGCCTGGGGTGTCAGACGCAGCCCGGCGGGCAGCACCTGTTCGCCTGCGGCAATGTCTTGGCCCATCCGCCTTACGGCCTCGCCCAGCGTGGGCAGGGTGTTGATGATGACATGCTCGCCATCGTGCTCGCACAGCTCCTGCATCACCACCGTGTCGGCGCCGGCTGGCAGTGGTGCACCGGTGAAAATGCGCGCCGCAGTGCCCGCTTGCAGCGCATGGCCCACGCTGCCCGCCGGAATGCGCTGGCTTACCGGAAGACGGGTGCCGACCACCGGCACATCGGCCGCGCGCAGCGCGTATCCATCCATCGCCGAATTGTCCATCGGTGGCTGGCTGATCGGCGAGTGCAGTGCCACCGCAAGCACGCGACCTACGGCCATCATCGTGTCGACAGTTTCGATCTCGCGCACCGGGCGGGCAAAGCCGAGCAGCTTTTCCTGGGCATCGTCGAAGGAGAGCAGGTTGCCGTTCATTGGATATCCAGATAGTCGAGAATGAAGCTGGCGACGACCGCCGGTTCGTCCAGGGGCAACACCGGCAACGGGCAATCAAGCCCCAGTGCCCCAGCCCCCACGTTACTCGCGACCGCAACCACATGCGGGTTCTCCGGCCACAGCGGCGGCTTGCCGTGCGAAGGGCGGTGTATCTCGAGCTTGGGCACCGCTGCCGCCTTGTAACCTTCGATCAGAACGATGTCGCAGGGCTCGAGCAGCTGGAGCTGTTCGTCCAGAGTCGGCTCGGGCGCGCCGCGCAATTCGTGCATCAGTACCCAGCGATCGTTGGACAGCATCAACACCTGGGTGGCCCCGGCCTCACGATGGCGCCAGGAGTCCTTGCCCGGTTTGTCGAGATCGAAACCATGATGAGCGTGCTTGATCACCGATACGCGCAAATCGCGCGCCGTGAACTCGGGGATCAAGCGTTCGACCAGAGTGGTCTTTCCCGAGCCGGACCAACCGGCGAAACCGAAAACTTTCATCGCGAGTGAAGCTCCGCTGGCACGTTTGATAAGCCCGAAGGATACAACAGAGCCCCGTCCAGCGCAGTCTGCGGGGTGCCTGTCAGCGCAGCGACAAGGCTGACAGGCGAGACTTGGCGTGATCAGGATTGGGAGACCCGTCGGGCCCGCGGCAGCAGTCCGACCTGCGGCGGCATGACCTCTCACACCCACACACGCGCCTTGACTTCCAGCGCCCGTCATTTAACATCCACAAACACAACTTCTGTTGCTTTAGATGGTGAGAGAAGCGGTGCCAATCAGATAACCAAGGCAGACACAACCACCCATGTCCATTCGTGCTGAGTATGATTTCATCGTTATCGGAGCGGGGTCCGCGGGCTGTGTGCTCGCCAACCGGCTTTCGGCGAATCCACAGCACAACGTGCTACTCCTGGAGGCCGGCGGTCCTGACAAGAGTCCTCTGATCCACATGCCGGCAGGCTTCTTGCCGATGATACGAGGCGGAATGTTCAGCTGGCACTACCAGACGGCACCGCAGAAGCATCTGAACAACCGGGTGCTGGCGGACGCGCGCGGCAAGGTGTTGGGGGGCAGCAGTTCGATCAACGGCATGTGCTATAGCCGCGGCGCTCCGGAGATCTTTGATTTGTGGGCCAAGCTCGGTAATTCAGGTTGGTCCTATTCGGACGTGCTGCCCTATTTCAAACGCGCCGAGGGCAATGAGCACGGTGAGAGTCAGTTTCATGGCGGCGACGGTCCGCTGCCGGTGACCCAGGCGAAGATCAAGAATCCGGCGCAACAGGCCTGGTTGGACGCGGCACTACAGGCCGGTTTTCCCTACAGCGACGATCACAATGGCGCCAAGCCGGAGGGCTTCGGGCCGTCGGATCGGACCATCAAGGGCGGGCGCCGGATCAGCACCGCCGTTGCCTATCTGAAGCCGGTCAAACAACGCGCAAATCTGCACATCGAGACCAATGCGTATGTCACGAAGCTGGTATTCGATGGTCAGCGCGTCGTCGGTGTCGAATATCTAAAGTCTTCCGAGAGCAGACATGCCTATGCAAGGCGGGAGGTCATTTCCAGCAGCGGCACCTTCCAGTCGGCACAGTTGCTGATGTTGTCGGGCATCGGCGAGGCGGATCATCTACGCTCGGTCGGAATAGAGCCCGTCGTCGATCTGAAGGGGGTGGGACAGAATCTTCACGACCATGTCGGCAGCTCCGTTCAGATGACCTGCCCGCTGCCAGTCACTGACTACAAGCTTATCAGCAGTCATTTTGTGAAGGCCAAGGCTGGCTTGCAGTATCTCCTTACCCGCGGCGGCCCGTTGGCCGGCAACAGCACCGATGCAGTGGCTTATCTGCGTTCGGGCGCCCCAGGTCATGACGAACTTGATCTCAAATACTATTTGATCCCGATCCTCACGGGTAATGGCGAGCTCGTCAAAGAACACGGTGTGACCAACCTGGTCATTCTGACGCGGCCGGAAAGTCGCGGGCAGATGCGCTTGCGATCAGCCAATCCGATGGACAAGCCCATCATCGACACCAATTACCTAGCCGAAGAGCGCGATCGCGAAGCGCTCAGGCGCGGCGTCAGAATTGCCCGCGATATCTTTTCGCAATCGGCTTACGATCGTTATCGCGGGCGCGAATATCTACCGGGTGCGCAGTGCACGAGCGACGCCGATCTCGATGAGTTCTTCCGCGATACCTGCAACGTGAACTATGAAGCGGTCGGCACCTGCAAGATGGGTAATGACGAGCTTGCGGTGGTGAACGACAAGCTCCAGGTTCGTGGTGTCGATGGGCTCAGGGTCGTTGATGGGTCGGTCATGCCCAGAATTACCACGGGTGACCCCAGCGCGACGATCATCATGATCGCCGAGAAGGCCGCTGACCTGATGCTGGGGGCGGCTTGAAGCGATGGGCAGCGCACGAGATCGGACAGCTGCAATCGTCTGGTGAATAGGCCCGATCAGCCGCAACCGTGAATGGCCTGCCCTTGCCACGCCCACCCGTACTGAAAATTCGCCGACTGGCGACTTCTGCCGCTCGAATCATCGATCGGTTCAATCCTGCATGAGACAACCCTATGCCCATTCAACGCATCAATCCAGACAACCTGCTCAAATTCGACCAACTGTCACAGGTGGTCGTGAGCAGCACCACGAAAATGGCGTTCATCGCCGGCCAATCGGCCGTCAATAAAAACTTCGAGCTCATCGGCGGGGACGACTGCTTCGCCCAATCGCTACAGGCCCTGAACAATCTCCGTATTGCGGTCGAGGCGGCCGGCACCTCGGTTGATCGCGTGGTCAGCAGCACCGTCTACCTGAAGAACCTGACGCCAGCCGTCGGCGAGCAATTCATGCGCGCACTGAGCGTGGCGCTGGACGGAGCGCCGTTTCCCCCCCACGCATTCTCGATGATTGGGGTGCAATCCCTGGCCAGTCCCAATATTTTGGTCGAGATATCGGCCATCGCAATGGTCGATGGCTGAGGGGCGATCAACAAGGCGCGCGTTCTGGACACGATGAGCAAGGCGGCCGAGCGATGACCACGACCATTCAGGTCACTCGTCTGTGTGATGAAGAACTCGGTGGCAGGTAAAACCCGCGAAGGATGCTTGGTCGACGAGCGCCGCTCAGTCGGCCTGCCCCTTCGGGTGGCGGTATTCGTCCGGTGACAGACCGGTCCAGGAACGAAACGCGCGACGAAATGAACGCGAGTCGCTGAAACCGAGGCGCGTCGCCACATCGGCCACCTTCAGTCGGGCTTGTGGCGCCAATAGTTCGATGGCAGCCAGGTGCCGACAGCGCTCCTTGATGTCGGTCAGGCTGATCCCTTCTTCGGCCAGGCGGCGGCGGAAGGTGGCGCTGCTGACATTGAAGAAACTTGCGAACTGCGTAAGCGTCGGAATTTTCTCTCCCTTGGCCAGGCGGCCCAGTATGAGTTGCTCGACGGCCTCCTGAAACTGCCCATCTGCCGACGGGTCGTCGCTCAGGTCGAAGGCAAAGACGCTCAATAGCTCTTCCAGCCGCCGGTAACTGCCAGGGCTGCCGCAGCTACCCATTTGTCGCTGGCCATCTGAAAATTCTGTTCACGA
>DAORUJ010000026.1:0-29827 GCA_035433105.1 Thauera sp. | reverse complement strand
GCCAGCACACCGTCCTTGACGATCACGGTGATGACCTGCAGGCCGCCTTCCATGATCTGGTTGACGTCATAGGTGACGCGCGACAGCAGTTCGCCGACCGAAGCCCGGTCGTAGGTGGCGACCGGCAGGCGCAGCAGGCGCACGTACATTTCGGTGCGTACGTCGTACGTGATGCGGGAGGACAGCCAGCTGCTGGCGTATTCGTAACCGTAGGAGGTCAGCATGCGCGTCAGGCCCACGGCCAGCAGCACCGCCGGCATGATCCATAGTGACATGCTGCCGTTGGCAAGCGAATCGAAGCGGTCGATCAGTTCCTTCAGCAGCTTGATCATCAGCGCATCGACACCGCCGGCTGCCGCCATCAGCACGACGGTGAAGACCGCGAGCCCGCGATAAGGCAGGAAGTAGCGCAGGAGGCGAAGGTAGAGCTGGCCGGAGGAGGTCATCGGGTGGTGTGGGCTCGAAACAGCCCGAACTTTAGCATCCCGGCCCGCCGGATCAGCGGTTGAACCAGCGCAGCACCACGCCCCAGCTCTCCACATCCAGTCGCGTCACCTGTCCGCAGCCAAAATCCAGCCCCAGCCAGCGCTCCGGCGGCAGGCCCAGCAGGTGGCCGGCGATGGCGCGTAGCGGGCCGCCGTGGGCAACCACCACCACTGGATCTTCAGGTTCGGAAAGCTGCAGGTCGCTCAGCCAGTGCAGCACGCGCGACGTCATCTCGCGTACCGACTCGCCACCTGGCGCGCGAAACCCGAGCGGATCGGCGGCCCAGTCGTCGATGGCGGTGCCGATCGACTCGAAGCTGCGACCTTCCCAATCGCCAAAATGGGTTTCCTTGAGGCGTTCGTCCAGCGTCGGGGTGCCGAGCGCTTCGGCCAGCAGGCGGGCACGGATCAGCGGGCTGGCGTGCACGATGTAGGCGGGGGGGAGCAGCGGTTTGAGTCGTGCCGCCACCTCGATGGCCGATTCGGCAAGGTCGACGTCGCTTTGGCCGTAGCAGATGCCGGGCTCGACGGCGGGACGGGGGTGGCGGATGAGATGGAGCTGCATGACAGGGCGGGCCGGCTGGGGCACCCCGGGATGGGGCGCTTCTGGATTGCGTGCGTCCGGGTGAAGTGCGTCCGGGCGAGGTACCTCAGCCGCGATGATGCCATGGGCGCAAACCGTGCTGCGACCGCCGCCGTCGTCGGCGGCTGGACTCGCCGCCTCTTACAGGAACTCCGCTACCAGCTGGAAGTGTAGCTCGTAGCGGTGATCGGCATTGGGCAGGTCGTTGAAGGCGCGGGCGAAGGTGAGCCGTGCATCCACGCGTTCGCCTACTGTGGCGCGCACGCCCCAGCCGGCACTGCCCAGCTGGCGGTGCCGAGGCTCAGCCGAATTGGGTGCGCGCTGTGGGGTGACGCGGCCGTGATCGACGAAGAAGAATCCTGTCGCGCGCAAGGGCGGTAGCGCGCTGCCAGCAGCCAGCTCGCCCAGAGGGTGATGCAGTTCCAGGTTGGCGATGAAGCCGCGATCGCCAGACCAGGCGCCTACCGGGTAGCCGCGTACGCTGTATTCGCCGCCGATCTGCAGTTGTTCGCCCGACGGCAGCGGGCTGTGGCTGCTGTGCTGGTAGTTGAGGCTGCCTTGTAGCGACCAACCGGGCGCCGCCAGTGTCTGGATGCGGCGCACGAAGGCGCGGCCCACGGTGTAGTTGCTGCGCTCGTAGCCCTTGGCGCGGCCAGCGTTCAGGTGATAAGTCGCGATCCAGTAGCCAAGGTCGTCGGCCATCTGGTGTTCGATACCGAGGTTGCCGTCGACGGTCTGCGTTTCCTGCAGGGCGACGCCGCTGATCCAGTTCCGGGTTTCCCGGCGCTTGGTGCCAAGGACCAGGTCCGTACGCGAACGTTCGCCGAGGTGTACCGGTTGGCGCAATGACACCAGGGTGCCAGTGGAAAGGCCGGTGATATCGAGGTCGCGCAGCGATCCCTCGACGACCTCGACGTGGTCCTTGTAGGCTGAAATGCTCAGCCGCCCGCCGCTGCGATTGACCGGGAAGCTGTAGCCCACTGAATAGCTCTCCTGGCCCTTTGCGTCCACAAAACCCAGGCTCAGCTCGTCGCGAAAGCCCAGCAGACTGCGGTTGGTGTACTGCAGGCCAGAGCGCCACTCGCCCGTACCCTCGCTACCCGCGTTGTCCAGCGTGAAGCGCAGGCTGTGGCGGGGCGGTTCCTGTACGAGAACCTTCAGGTCCGAGGTGCCGAAGCGCTGCCCGGCCGCCAGCTCGGCACGCAGTTGCGCATCCTGGGTGCGATTGAAGCGGCGCAGGTCCTGCTCCAGCGCAGGAAGGTCGACGAGTTGGCCAGGCTCCAGTCCGATGCGGCGGGTGATGAAACTATCGTCCGTGCTTGCATTGCCCAGCAGGTCGATTTGCCCGACGCGGCCCTCCACCAGGCGGATATCGACGATGCCGTCCGACACATCCTGCGGCGGAATCAGTGCGCGGGCGGTGACGACCCGACGCTCGCGATAGGCGGCGTTGATGCGCTCGGTCAGATCCTGCAGGTCGGCCAGGGCAACTTGCTTGCCCGTGTAGGGTTTTGCAAGTTCCGCCAGGGTTTCGGCGGGCAGTATCTCGGACGCGCTGAAGCGGATCTCGTTCACCATGAAGCGACTTGTTTCGCCTGCCGGGCGCGCCGGCGCCGGTGGGGTGGCTTCGCGCCGGATGGGGTCATCCACCTCGCGTCGTTCCAGCTGCTCCTGCAGACGGCGACGCTCCTCCTCTTCGATTCGGCGCTGCTGGATGGCGCCGGGGTCGATGCCGGACGGCAGGCTTTGGGCGAGGGCCGGCGCAGCGGCAAGGGCGGCAGTGGCCAGGATCAGGACACGTTTCATTGTTTTATCCATTCCAGAAAATTGGATTCGTCCGTTCACTCTTCACCGTCCATGGTCACGGCCACCGGGTTTGCGCCAATACTGACCGGGCTTTCTTCCTCGTCCTCCTGCGCTTCGGCGCTGGCGCGTGGCGCGAGATGCAGTCCGGCCAGGGCTTGTTCGCTGTATTCGACCACACTCAGGACCGGGCCGTTGGGGCCGAGCACCTCGTGCGATGCTCGGCGATCGATGACGAAGGCGCCGGTATTGACCAGGTTGCGGTCCAGATTCAGGTTGAAAGCTGACTGGCCGGAGAACAGCTGCACGTCGTAGCCCTGCAGCGCGAAGTTGTGCTGGTCGATCAGCAGGCGCGTCTGCGGGTTGGTGACGACCATCCGGTCACCGACGAAGAAGTGGTCGATCGCCAGGCTTCCGATGGGTACATGCAGGTTGCCGAACAGGCTTGCCACCGTGTCGAAGTGGAAGCCGCCCGCTGCGCTCAGCGTCACGTTCATGCTCGAGGCGGGCCTGCCGCCATAACCGGTGAGCGCGCCGGTGATCGGCGTGACGTCGGAGCCAAAGATCGCGGCGTTGATCGAGTCTCCGCCCAGCGCCACGTTGCGGGCGACGTCGATGCGGCTCACTGCGAGGGCATTGCGTGCGCCCAGTGTCACATCCCGGCCCCCTACCTGACCGACCGTGAGGTCGCCACCGCGGGCGTCCAGGCTGACGTCGTCGTGGGTGCTGACGACCGAGTTCGCCGTGATCGAACCTTGCGAGCTGATCTCGATTTCGCGCTCGGCGCGGATATCGCCCATGACCAGCGAATCGGCGGCGTCGATGTGGAGCAGGCCGCCGGCGCTGGCGTTGAAGTTCAGCACGTCGATGTCGAGCGGATTGCCGCCGATCTGGCCGCCGGCATTGATCGTCAGGGTGGCACCGGGTGCCGTGTTGGCGATGATGTCTAGACGCTTGTCACCGCCGTCGAACACGCTGCCCAGTGCAGTGATCAGGATGGCGCTTTCGGTCGGGTTGCCGGTGTAGATGCCGGTGATGACCGCGTCGCCCGCCGTACGCGGCTTGTTGGGCTCAGCCTGATAGCCCACCGTGCGCAGATCGATGGTGCCCACATCAACCCTTATCTGTGCGGCATCGGCACCGTCGTCCGATTCCTCCATCAGCAGGTCGCCGGCCTGCAGGAACACGCCCAGCGTCGTCGCATGCACATCGGCGAAGGGCGTCAGCACCATGCTGGCGCCGGCGACCAGACTGATCGGTCCCGGCCCGCTGACGCGGCCGTTGATGAACATGAAGGTGGCCGAGGACAAGGCCACAGCATCGCCCGAGGCGACCGAAGCGATGTTGAAGAACTCGCCCTGCGGGCCGTTCAGGTACACGCCCTGACCGAAGCTTGCGGTCCTGGCGCTGATTTCGCCGTCCTCGTTCGAGACCGCGACGTCCAGCGCATTGCCAGGCGAGCCAATCATGCCGGTGGCCGACGACAGTGCGACCTTGCGTGCCAGGATGTTGAGCTCCGGGTCGAGCGTCTGCTCGGTGAGCTGGAAGTCGAGGATCGAACCGCGCGCATCGAGGCGAACGTTGCCGATCGAGAACACGGTATCGACGAACAGGCCAGAGTCGGCCGCCAGCCAGATGTCGGAGCCGGCGCGTGCGATCAGTCCGGCGTCGGGCGCAGTGAGCTGGATGCCGAAGGGGGTGAGGAAGACGTGGTCAGCGTCGAGCGTGCCACCGATGCCGCCGCTGGCAGCTTCCAGAATCAGCCGCCCGCCGCTCGATACGTTGACTGCGTTGGGTGTCGAAGCGGCGTTCAACAGTGCGCCCGCCACCTTGATCCGTACCTCGTCCCCGGCCGTGATGCGGTCTATCCGCAGGTCCTGCTCGGAACCGATGAATACCCGCCCGCTGGCGCTGGCGCTCAGTGCTCCGGTCCGGTCATCAACTGCGACGTTGATCGGTTGTGGCTGGCGGAGGGTGACGATCCTCGGATTCTCTTCATCATCCACCTCTGCGTCACCGCGTTCGGTAGCGGCCAGCGCGGCCCGCTCCGCCTTGCTCAGGTTCTCGATGCCCGCGGTGGTGTCGATGACGTAATCCGGGCCATAGGCACCAACGTCCTGTCCGACAATCAGCGTCACCTTGCGACCGCTGACGTTCGGCTCCTGGATGGTGGTTACCGTGTCGGTGACCTCCTTGAGCAGACCCGCGCCGACCGACAGCAACAACTGCGCCTCGGTCCAGCTGGCGCCCCGCGTGATGGAGTCCTTGTCTGCGTCGGTCGCCAGGTAGCGGTAGTCGTCGTCGAAACTCGCGGTTAAACCCCCGACTTCGGCGTGCAACTGCTGGTATTGCGCGCTGCGGTTGGCGGCGAAGGCATCGATGTCGCTCGCGCCCATGCCCGAGTCTTCCAGGGCTCTGCGTTCGGTGCTGGTGAGCACGTACTGGTAGTTAGGGTCGTAGCTTGCGCCAGCGTCGGCCTGGCGGCCGCGCAGTTGCCAGTAGAGGCGATAGTTGTTGCTGCGGCCATTGGCAAAAGCATCGACAGCCTGCTGCGCCTTGGCGTCGGATCCGACCAGCACCCCGTCGTTCGGGTCCGGATCGGTGAGCTTGCGCAGGCGCAGTTCGTCCCACAGCGCGGCGAGCTCGTCCTCGGTCCGGGTGTCGACCGTCGCATACGGGTTGTTGTCGATTGCACTGCCGCTGGTCTGAATGCGGATGTCACCCCCCAGGGACTCGACGCCGATCAGCAGCAGATCGCCACTGTAGGTGCCGGCGCTGGCTGGGTCGGCGTCTGCCACGTTGGACAGGTTGATGTTGCTCCGTGCGCGTGCGCTGAGGCCGTGCCGGGCGAGCACGTCGGGGTCGAGGCTGTTCGTGTCACCCGTGCTGATGCGCAGCGCATCGCCGTTGCCGGCATCGTCCAGGGTGCCGATGCGACCGTTGTCGGCGATCAGGTCGATGCGCCTGGCCTGTACCAGCGCGTTCGCATCGTGGGCGAGGATGTCGCGGGCCGACTCGAGAATCACCTTGTCGACGCCCGCGGCGCCGATGCGGCCGACATTCAGGTCGCCCACCTTCTGCTCAAGATAGATCGAACCCGTGGCTGTGTCTGCATTGACCACACCCCCTTCCAGCTGGCGCAGCTGCACCGCCTGCAGCGGGCTGCCATCCAGGTTAACGCTGCCGATGCCTGTGCCTGCAGACAGGTCGATCGTGCTGCCGCTGAGGATGGCGGACAGATTGTGCTGTGACAGGCTGCCGTCCGTGTCGACCGTGGTGTTGCCGCTGCGGTTGTTGAGGCTGCCGTTGAGCACCACGTCACCAACGGAGTCGATGTCGATACGGCCCGCATCGAAGCCGATGTATTCGATCCCGATCGGGTGGTCGGCGCGCACGCTGCCCGTCACCGTGGTCTTGGTGCCGGTTGCCACGAAATACTGCTGGTAATAGGTGGCGTTGGCGCACAGGGTCCACCAGTTGCACTTCTTCCAGCTCGCACCCGCCGAAACCGCCTGACTGACCTGCACGGTCTCCTCGTTACGCTGGAAGGTGTTCGTGTCAGCGACGGGCTGCACGCGAAGGAATTCGCCCTGTAGCAGCGGATCATCCGTGTTCGAGGTGGTGCCGACCTTGTACTGATCCTGGATCGGCGCAGCCGTGATCCCGAACCATCCGTTCTGCGAGTAGAGGTATTCATCCGTTCTGGCGGAATCGTAGCCGGTCGACAGCACATAACGCAGGTCGGTCACCGGGGTGTAGGCGGCGACGCCGGTCCTGGCCTCGCCCGTGGAGCGGGTGAAGGTTTGTGGCGCTCCGATCACGGTATTGCCGCCAGCATCCACCGCGATGTCGGTGATGACGATCCTGCCTTGGGCGCCGCGCCCGGCATCAACCGTGTTGACCCACAGTGTCTTGCCGGTGTCGTTCCTGACGCTGACCTGGCCATAGCCGTCCAGCACCCGCAGCTTGCCGCCGCCGTCCTTGGTGTTGAAGATTTGTCCGAACAGTTCGATGTAGCCGCCTTGCACCTGTGCGCCCGCCAGCTCGAGGCGGTCGTCGCGGGCGTTGTAATTGACCGTGATACGTGTCCAGTCGCCCCATTGCGCGGGCGCGAGGCCGCTGACCGACGCATCGACCACCTCGAAGTACTCGGCGCCGAGCTGTGCCTGGTCTGCGGGGGACAGGGTGTTGTAAAAATCCCTGGCGGTATCGAAGTCGACGCGGCTGCCGTCGGGCAAGCGAACCTTGGCCCCGTCCGGGACGCTGACGCCCCATTCCGGAATGCCGCTCTGGATCGTGCCGTTGATGTTCAGATAGCGTGCGGCGAGCAGCACGCTGCCGTTGGCGACGATGCTGCCGCTGCCGCTGGTATCGAGCACGATGTTCTTGCGGCCGTTGTTGTCCACCTCCCTAAGCGGCGAGGTGGCCACATGCTTGAAGCTGTTGGTGTAGCTCTGTACGAAGTCGCCGTTCAGGGCTTCCACTTCGACCGAGTTGGCGCTGATCGACGCCGTTTCTTCGAGGCGGATGCCGCCTGCTTCGCTGGAAATAGCGACACTGCCGCGCAGGTTGGTGATCGCGCCCTTCAGCACAATGTCGGGCGCCACCGGTGCCACGCCTGCGCCAATGGCACGATCTGCGTCGGCCTGGTTGAGCGGGTTGAAGCGGTTCTGAACGACGATGGCCGGTGCCGGACTGCCGGCGTCGGCGGTGGTGATGCTGCTGAAGGCGGCTACTCCCGCGCCACGGTTGATGGCGGCGATGCCGTTCTTGTCATGCACCTCGACCCCGTTGAAATACAGCCGCCCACCCGCGTCCGAAGCGATCATGAGCTTGCCGAGCGTGAGGAAGGAGGGGCCCTCGTTGGTGATGGTGATGCTCGCGTCGCCGGGCGCGTCGAGCACGCCGGTGCCGGTGAGGCGGTTGCCACGGACGTGGATGTCGCCCAAGCGGGCCACACTGTCGCTGATCTGCAGGAACTTGGCCTGCAGGCCGGTGCCGCTGGCATCGCCGTAGGTTCCGTCGTCAATGCCGCCCTGGATTTTGGCCCTCGTGTCCGTTTGTTCGCTGATCCGGGTGTTGACGGCCGATATTTCCACGATCTTGGCGCTCAGCGGCGCCTCGTTGGTCGTGATCTGGACGTTGTTGCTGCTGATTTGCTGGTCATTGACCCGCTTCAAATCCGCCTTGTCCGACTTCTGCGCCTGCAACGCGGCGAGGTCATCGTCATAGCTGGCGTCATCGGGGTCGAGCGCAGCAATATCAGCGTCAATTGCGTCAATCTCGCCGTTCAGGGTGATGTTCTGCGCTGTACGGCTGTCGTTGTCCGCGATCAGCGGCTGATTGAGCGTATCGACCTCGGTTTCGATGGTGGTCTTCTCGGCCTCCAGCTGCGTGCGCTCCGTTTCCAGGCCGGCGATCTGCGCGTCAAGGCCCTCAAGCTTGTCTTCGGCCATCTGCCGCGGATTGGCGCTGTTGAAGCCCGGCTCGTCCGGGTTGCCGCCGAAACCCATTTCGTACAGCTTGTGCTCGAGGAAGTTGATCTCGGACTGGTAGGCGGCCACGGCGATTGCGGCGTCGCTGCTGGTATCGCTGGCGTCCACTGCGTAGTCCCTGATAAGCGCCTTCAGTGCTTCGATGCGATCGAGGATGTCCGCATAGATGCCCTTCGTCTGCGAAGACAGGATCGAGATGCCGTCGGTCTGCTCGATCGCGGAGCCGTCGTAGCCGATGTGCAGGCTCTGCCTGCGCTCGACGCCGACGCGCACCGTGCCGTGGATGTCGACGGCGCTGTCCTGGGTCACGACCGAGCGCCCGGTGCGGGTCTCGAACGAGACATCGCCGCCGCCGAACAGATTGCTGAACCAGCTTGCGATCGCGGCCAGGGTTTCGCGGTAGATGTCCTTGCCGATACCCACGCCCGAGGCGCTGGCGTTGCCCTTGTCGGCATACAACGCAATGTTGCGCACGGCGGCCAGATCTGCGCCGGATGCGATCGTCACCGCGCTGTTGCTGGTAACAAAAGCGTCCGCCACCGGGTCCTTGTTGACCGGGATGACGGTGTTGTTGAACACGTCGCTGCGCGCGCTGGCCGACAGGGCGTTCATGATGCCGGTGCTGCCCGAGCCGGCCGACAGCTGGATGTCCTGGCCCGAGTACAGCGTGGCCTTGCCGATCTCGACCCGGTTGCTGCCCACGTAAACTGACACGCTGCTACCTTCGGGTGCCACGCCGACCAGGCCATAGACGTCTACCGCGGTTTGTGTGGAGAGGTTTGCCGTGGTGCGTGACCCGGCACTGATGTCGCCTTCACTCAGCAGCTCGGCGTCATTACCCACACGCACGCTGCTGTCCAGATTCTCCCCTTCGGTGCAGCTGTCGTGCCCTGCCGGGCAGAGCGTGGTGATCTGCGATGCGCCGCTGGCTGCGGACACTGCCCCGCCCGAAGCCATCGTGACCCGGTCCGTGGCATTGACGATGTTCCGTGCATCGATCCGGATGCCCGGATCGCTTGCGCCCGGATCGCGGGGTTCGATAATCGCACCCGCTCCGACTTCGGCCAGCGTGTTTGCGAGCAGAACCGTGCTGCTGCCCGCGGCGGGAAAGTCGGCGAGCCCACCCGAACTGGATTCGACGTTCCACGCCGGGCGCGCGATGTTGCTGCCCGTCAGCAGGCCCGCCGGTGCGCCCTTGCTCAGCGTCGTACTGGCGTCCAGCGTCACCGCGTCGGCCTTGATCCAGCCTGTATCGCCGATGCGCGCGATGGTGCTGGCGCGGGCGAAGTTGTCCGTCTTCGCCCCGCTGGCGCCGATCAGGGAGGCGTTCGTGTTGCGCATCCAGCTGTCGAATTCCGCGACCTGTACTGCCGAAACCACCAGCGTGTCGACGTCGATCGCGCCCGGATCGTTTGCTTGATCCTGGCTGATCCTGCTGCCCGTCTGCGCAATCGTTGAGCTTGTGGTCGAGGTGTAGCTTGCCGAGAAGGGGGCGGACACCGCCCCGCCCGCACCCGCAACGCCATGCGCATGGTTGAAGCTGTGGCCGTTCGCGAGCACGCTGAACCTGCCTCCCGAGACCTCGACCCCGTCGCCCAGCAAGGCATGGCTTTCGGTGTCGGAGCTTGCTGTGGCAGAGTTTGCCCCGGCGGCAATGAAGCCGATCGACACGCCCGATACATGAGCCAGTTGCGCGTTGTCGTTGTCGGTTTGCACGGTGGCGGTATCGCGTACCGTCAGCGTGCTGTCGTCGTCGAGCTTCGCGCTGACTTTGGCCTGATTGTCGGCGAGCGATGAGGAGGCATTGGCCCCCAACAGCAGGCCGCCGGCCGCACCGCTGGCACTGGCGTAGGCTGAGCGTCCGCTGCCGGGCACACGCTGATGGGCGCCAAGACTGAACGTGCCTGCGTCGATCGCACTCCGCTTGCCGACGGTAGCGCTCACCTTCGGCGAGACCTTTGCCCGGGCGACGGAGGCGCCGACGCTACCGCCCAGACTCACGTTGATCCCGGTCGCCTCGGCACGGGCCGCGGTGGCCACGTTCGCATCGACGACGACGTCGGTGCTTACCGTGATCTGCGTGTCGGTGCCGATGCTGGCGCTGAGCGTCGGCTCGATCGTTGCGGTGGCCACGGTGCCGCTTGCGGCCAGCCCCAGCCCCCCTTTGACGGCGAGCGCCGTGGCTGTGGCCGAATGACTGGCGTCGGCGAGGACGTGAAGCGCACCGACTGCATCGCCTGCCGCCTGTCCGATCACGACCTGATTGCCGATGCTCGCCGTCGTGCTGCCGCCGATCCTGGCCGTCGTCACTGATGCGCCCGCGGCCACCAGACCGACGCTGACGCCGGTCGTCTCGGCGCGTAGCGTGCGCTCATCGTTGGCTTCGACGCGCACATCGCCTGCGCGCTCGATCGCGACTTCGTCCTCAAGGCTGGCCGTCACCGAACTGTCTGATTCCAGCACGGCGACGGCCGCATCGACCGCAACGACGCCGCCTGTGCCGGCAAAGCCGAGGGAGTCGAGGTTCTCGTTCAGGTTGGCGCTAACCGACACCACGCCATCGCTGGTGGTTCGAAGCATGCTGCCTTCGCCAACAGAGGCGGTGGTGTCGTTGCGGAAGTTTGCGACGCCCACACCTGCGCCCAGGCCGACGGCGCCGATGGCGATGCCGCCGTTGCGCATGTCGAAAGTGACACGTTCGCGCGCATCGACGTCGATGTTGCCACCGCTGTCGATTTGCGCGCGCTGGCCGATGAAGGCCGCGGTGCCGGCTGGCAGCTCGCGGTTCTCGGTGACGGTAAAGCGTGAGCTGGCTGCGGTCGAGCCGCGCTCGGTCTGTACGCGCTGTGCAGCGTCACCGATGTGCTCGTCGTCGTAGCCGTCGAGTACATCGCCAATACTGCCGTCGGTGGCCTGGCCGTCGGCATAACTGCCCGCGTCACCATCGTCAGTCTCAAGACGGTGCTGCGCATCGTCGCCCAGCGCGCCACCCACCGAATAGACACCGACGCCGCCGGCCAATGCACCGAGGCCGCCTGCGGCGCTGACGACGGTACTTTCGACCTCCTTCCTTGCCAGCGCATTGACGTCGATGTCGCGTGCCGCCGCGACCTGCGCCTCGTCGCCGATGAAGGCGGTGGTGTCGTTGCGGATCACGCCGACGTCCACGCCCCCGGCAATGCCGGCCGCGCCGACGCCGAGTGCGCCGGAAACGTTGAACAGGCTGAAATCGTTGCGTGCCGTGACATTGACGTCCTGGCTGGCGTGGGCATCGCCCGCGCCCTTATTCACCTGTGCACCGTTGCCAATCCAGGCAAGCGTGTCGGCGTCGACGGTGGCGACCGAGACCGCGCCGGCAAAGCCGAGGTAGAGCCCGCCAGCAGCAGCGGCGGACACGGTAAACAGGTCTTCGCTCGATTGCGCCTGTACCTGCACGCCGCGCAAGCGCGTGGTCGCGTCTGTGCTGTCGCCCGAATAGCCGACCAAATCGGTGGTGTTCTGGCCGCGGCCGTCCACCCTGGCGTTGTCGCCGATCCAGGCGCGGGTGTCCTTGTCGATCAGCGTGATGCCGACCCCGCCGCCGATTCCGCCGCCGCCGAGACCGAGTGCAACCGTTCCCGCAACCAGCGTCGTCGATGTGCTGTCGTCTGCCTTGACGGCAACATTGCCGCCGGCATCGACCACCGCGTCGTCACCGATCGAGGCCCAGGTCGTGTTGTCGAAGCCCAGCACGGACACGCTGCCGGACACGCCGACCGTGCCGGATGCACCGAGGCTGGCGCTGACCGAGACCACTTCCTGTGTCGAGTTCGCGCTGACCTCGACATCGCGTGTGGCGTTCACCGTGCTGTGGTCGCTGATCGAGGCTTGCGTCTGGTGTCGCGTCACGGCGACGTCGGCGCCGATGCCCACGCCCACCGTGCCCGATGCCGACAGGGCGCCGGCAATGCCCAGATGGAAGCTGTCGTTGCCGGCGGCGACCAGCACGGACTGCGCAGCATCGGCGTTGGTGTTGTCTGCGTTCACCCGTACGCCGCTGCGCACTGCATCCGCTTCCAGGCCGATGCTGCCGATCGAGGCCTGGGTGTCGGTGGTGTGCACCGCCACATCGCCCGACAGCGTTACCGCCGCTGTGCCGGATGCCGCGCCGGTGACCGCATAGCCCTTGATGTCGTCCTGATTGACCGCGGTGACCGCCAGGCCGCGATGCGCGCGCGTCGCCGAGGCACTCTGGCGCGCGCCGTCGAGCGCCCCGCTGCCGCCGGCGAGATCGTTTTCGCCATTGCTGGGCGTGATGCCGGGTGCGGCAACTTCGCCTTCGCCCGCCGTGCTGCCGCTGTAGTCGACGTTGAAGCGGCCGCTGGCGACCTGTGTTGCGTCGGCCCTGCCGAGGGCGGTCACGGCGGCGCCGTCGTCCACCCAGGCGTGGGTCGTCTTGTCCACCACGGCAACGGTCGCAGCGGCGCCGACCGCGGCGCTGCCGGCGGCGCCGATGGCACCGGAAAGCAGGTCGAGGTCGCCGCTGGATTCGGCCGCGATGACGAGGTTGCCGCCCGAGAACAGGCTGCTGCCGGCTGCGGCCGACGCCAGGGTGTCGATGTCGAGCACCAGCACCGAGGCCGAGCCCTGCACGCCGGCGGTGCCGCCCGCGCTCAAGCCGACACCGGCCGAACGAATCTTCTCCGTGCTGCTGGCGAGCAGTTCGAGGCTGGCGCCGGTACGCGCAATCACCCCTTCACCGACCCAGGCCGCCGTTTTCTTGGTGAGGACCACCACATCAGCGGCGCCGCCGACGCCCGCCGTACCGCCTATGCCAACCGTGCCGACGATGGACAGCAATTCGGTTATCGAGTCGGCGCTGACGCGCAGCGTCCTGCCAGTCAGGTTGGCGTCGCTGATGTCGGCGTTGACGCGACCGTTGTCGCCGATCCAGGCCTGTGTGATGGGCTTGTAAACATTGACCGCGGCTGACGCGGCGACGCCTGCGGTGCCACCGCCTGCGCCACCGACGACCACCGACGTCAGGTCTTGCGTCGAGGTGGCGCCGACCTGGATCAACCCTGCGGCGGCGAGGTCGGCCGCATCCCCGGTCCATGCTTCGCTGCGGTTGTCGATCAGGAAGGTGCCTGCCGAGACGCCCACGCCTGCGGTGCCGCCGATGCCGGCGACACCCGCAACGCCCAGGGCCTCGAAGGTGTTGCTCGCGACGATGCCGATGTTGCCGCGGCTGCGCAGCACGCTGCCATCGCCGGCAAAGGCCTCGACTGCATTCTTCGAATCAATCAGGCTCAGCACGCCACTGGCGCCAGCTGTGCCCGCCGCACCGGCGCTGGCGCTGATGACGGCAAGGTCCATCGTTGCCGCGGCGTCGATATCGATGGCGCTCGAGTCTTCGATACGCGCATCGATGCCGATTGAGGCGCGGGTCATGCTCTCATTGACGATGTCTGCGCTGGCCAGGCCGACACCGACCTTGCCGGCCGCGGCAATGCCGCCGGCGAAGGCCTTGGCCGTGGTGCTGTTGTCCGCTTCGACTGTGACGGCATTCGTCGCCGTGATTTTCGTCGCCGTGCCGATGCTCGCTTCGGTCAGATCCTCGAACACGTTGACCGAGAAGGCGCCGGTGACCGCCACCTTGTTGCTGCCCGCGCCAGCGATGGTTTCGGTGTAATAGTTGTTCTGGCCAAGCAGGATCTGCAGATTGGTCTCGGTGAAGCGGTTTTCGAGATCGGTCAGTACCGACCAATCGAACGGTGGCGCGCCGGTGATCACGTGATTGCGCGCGGCAAGGTTCAGACTGGCGGCGGTGATTTCTGCGTGATCTCCCACCCAGGCGCGGTACGCGTTGTCGGATCTGAGGATGGCAATTGATGCGCCAATGCCGACCTTTCCGGCCAGCGCTGCACTCCAGGCCTTGGCGGACAACTTGCTCGTGTTGTCGGCGCTGATGCTGACCGCGCCGATGTCGCCAACGGTTGCAGGGTCGCCGAGCTTTGTCCGGTCGCCCAGCCAGGCTTTCGTGCTTGATTGCGAATAGGCCACGGCCAGCGCACCGGCGATGCCCACCTTTTCCGCGCCAGCGCCGGCGATGCCTTCGGCGGCCAGTTTGTTGGCGAAGTCGGCTGCGGTGTTTTGCGAGGCTTCCGCCGCGATGTCGATCGCGCTGGCCTTGACGATGGTGCTGTCAGCCCCGATCGACGCTTCGGTGTCATTGCGGGCGATGGCCAGGCCGACGCCCACGCCGATCCCGACTTTCGCGCTGTCCTGCAGTTTGTCGATGTCGAGCGTGTTGCCCAGCCCGCGGGCGCTGAAGTCGCTGTCGCTGCTCGCCTCCACGGCCAGCCTGCCGCCCAGCTCGAGCGTGCGCCCTGCGCCGATCGTGGCCCGTGTGTCGTCGTCGAGCACCGCTGCACCGACGGCCGCGGCGATGGCAAGCTTGTTGTCTTTCTTGGTGGTTTCGGTGCCTTCCTGGGCGTCCTTGTTGTCCTTCAGGGTCGAGGTGCTTGCGGCCTTGTCGCGTTCGGCCTCGGTGGTCTCGTCCTCGGCTTTGCCGCCAGCGGCGCTGGCCGTGGCGACGGCCTCGTAGCTGCGGCTGGATTCTGCGCGGACGGTGAGTGCGCCGTCCTCGTCAGTGCCGGTAGTCGTGAGATCGCGCTCCAGGCTGGCGCGCGTCTGTGTGGTGCTGAGGATGATCGCGCCAGAGGCACCAATGCCCACCTTGCTCGATTCGGTGTCACCGCTTGCCGTCGCCACATGTTCACCGGCCGAGGTGGCAGTGATGTTCACCGCGCCGGTGGTGCTGATCGCCGCGCCCGCCTCGACCAGGGCTTCGGTCTGCAGCTTGAGCTCGGACAGGGCCACCACAGAATCAAGGGCGACGCCGCCCTCGGCGCCCGCCTCGGCTTCGGCGGTGGTGTCGCTACGGGCGTTGGCGATGACGCTGAGCTTGTCGAGGTCGATCAGCTCAGCGCCGTTGCGGATGCGTGCCCGCACCTCTTCTTCGCGGAACAGGTTGAGTGCCACGGACGCGCCCACGCCCAGCTTGCCGCCTGACGCGGGTTCGTCGGGCAGGGCCGTGGCAGTGGTGACGGATTCGCTCTCGGCCCGTAGCTCGAGCTCGCCGCCCTCGGCATCGATCAACGCTCCGCCGTGGATTTCTGCCGTGCTGCGGGTGTCGAGGATGTTGAGCGCGAGTGCGCCGGCAATGCCGACCTTGCCCGCGCCGGCGCCGGCCTTGGCCGTCGCGGAGAAGGTGTTTTCGCTGTCGCCGCCAAGGTCGGTCATCAGCGCACGGACGGCGATTCCGTCTGCACTGACCTTGGCATTACCAATCCAGGCCTCGGTTGCCGAGCGCACGCTATTGACCGCCACTGCGGCGCCGATGCCGACTGTGGTCGTGCTGCCCGCTGCACTGCCATCCGCATCGGCGCTGGCGTCCGCATTGCCGGATGCTTCAACGCTGAGTGCGCCGCTCGCCGCAAGCTCGACGCCATCGGCGATCGACGCCGTGGTGCTCGTCCGCGCCGAATTGACGGCGACCGCGGCGGCAACGCTGATCTTGCCTTCGCTGGTTTCTGCAGAATCAGGCTCCTGGGTCTTGCTCTCGCTGTCGTCCTTTTGCTTGCCCTGGGCAAACTGGGTCTGGCGACCGATCTCCTGGTCCACGTCGTCTTCGGCGCTGTCTTCTCCTTCCTCTTCGCCCCCCTCTTCCTCGCCCTTGCCGCCCTTGGCACTGGCCGTTGCGGTAGTCGAACTCAGATGGGCGCTGTAGGCAGCAAGATGGATGTCGCCATTGGCGTCGACGTTGCGATGGATGCTGGCGCTGACCGTCTCGTTGATGACGTTGACGCCCACGGCGATGCCGAGCGCCGCCTTCTCGCCTGCGGCCGAAGCCTTGGCCGAGGTCTCGCTCGTGCTGGCCTGCAAGGCCTCGACGCGGACCTCGCCGCCCACCCGGATGGGGGTGCCCGTGCCAATCGTGGCCTGGGTGTTGTTGTCGATGACGGCCACGGCGGCGACCGGGGTGGCGGCGATACCGCCTTCGGCACCGGCTTCGGCCTCCGTGCGGGCGGCGTATTCACCCAGCGCCTCCAGCCCAAGCGTGCCGGTGCCGTCCAGAGTGGCGCCGTTGGCCAGTTGGGCACGACTCGTGTTGGCGATGACGTTGATTGCGACCGCCGCGCCGACGCCCAGCGTTTCACCACTGACGGTGGCGTCCCCCGCGGGCGTTGCGCTGGCGTTCGATTCACTGCGATTCTCGGCCCTGATCGACACACGGCCGTTGCCGGCATTGACGCGACCGCTGCCGGCGATGTGCGCAGCACTGGCGTTATCCAGCACGTTGACGGCAAGCGCGCCGGCCACACCGACATCGTTGGCGCCGGCCCCGGCGGTGGCTGCCGTACTGAAAAGATTGATCTCATCGCCGTCGGGCAGGGTGGCCTTGACGTTGACGCCGACCGTATCGACCGGTTGCGCGATGCGCGCCTCGTTGTTCAGGCGGGCCAGGTTGAGCGCCACGCCCACGCCGACGCCAACACTGCCGCCCGCACTGCTGCCATCGGCGACCACATCGGACTGGGTAAGCGCCGTGCTGCTCAGGGTCAGGCCACCCTCGCTGTGCAGGGTCTGGGCGGAGTCGAGGGCTGCCAGCGTGCTGCTGTCGATGTCGCTGACGGCCACGGCCGCGGCAAACGCAACGCTGCCGTCCGAGGTGGCGGCCTCGTCCTGGTAAGTGGCCAGGGTTTCCTCGGTCTTGCTCTCGTCCTCGCCCAGCTCGGTCGCGCCTCCAGCGGCAGCCCTGGCGACCGTGCGCGCGAGCGTCACCGACTGGGCCACGACGCCGACGCCGGTCTTGCCTGAGAGCTTCGCATTGTCGGCAACTCTGGCGCGCGTGGTGCTGTTGAGCACGCTTGTCGCCACGGCACCGCCCACCGCGCTCTCGCCAGTGGCCGAGGCGTCGACCTCGGCATCAATCAGGCTGACGTTGGTGGCGGCGAGATCCGTGCGGCCGCTGCTGCTGCCGACCTCGCTCGTGCCCGCCACGTCGACGGTGGCCGTGCTGTTGTGAATGACAATGGCCACGCCTGCGTCACCGGGCTGGGCGCCGAAGTCCGGCAGGCCCGGATGGGCTTCGAGGTTTGATGTGGTCGTGGCGGACAGCTGCGTATCGGCTGCGCTGCCCAGCCGCGAATTGCCGCTGACCGCAACGGTGGCGGCGACATCGACGTCGAGCGTGGCAAAGGGGACGAAATCGGGGGTGGAAATGTCGGCGGATGAGCGGGCGTCCACAGTGGCGGCGCCGCTTGCGGTGAGCGTCGAGGAATCGATGCTGACGCTCGCCGACACCGTCTTGCTGACGACGGGCGCAAGACTGCTGTCGTGCGCAGCCTGCGCATTCAGCGTCAGATCCTTGCCGGTGAGGGTGGCGTCGGTGAGCGCGATGCGTGCCATGGTGTCGGACAGGGCGTCGGGCGAGCCGCCCGCTGCGTGCGCATTCAGGCCGACGTCGCCCCCTGCATGGCCATTGCTGCCTGCTGCCAGCACCTTGCCGCCGCTGATCGTGATCCTGGGCGCGTCCAGGGCGATGTCGCCCGAGGCGGCGATCGAAGGCTCGGCAAGCAGTTCGGGGCTCTGGTTCTCGGCCACGCGTCGGCTCGACAGCGTGCCGCTGACGGCGATGGCCGCGTCACCGACGATCTCGATGCGGCCCTGGTTCGCCTGCAAGGCGGCGCCGGCGTCGAGGCCCTGGATGTTGACGACGTCCTGAAACGCGGGGCTGGTGCCGGTGAACTTCGCGCCGGTGAAAACCTTGCCTGCGACCGTGATTGTCCCGGCGGACAGGCTGGCCTGCTCGGTGGCGTTGATCCGGCCTTCGATGTCGATGCGGCTGGCGGTGTTGCGCGGCGCCGTGCCCGCGACCAGCCTTGCTGCGGAGGCATCGGCGCCGCCGGGAGCGTCGAAGAAGTCATCGACGAACTGCTGCGTGGGCGTCGAAACATGCAGGCTGCCGACGTTGACGACACCGCTTGAACTGACGACGAAGCCGTGCGGGTTGGCAAAGTAGATCTTGCCGCCAATCTTGCCGTCCTTGACGGCATTGAGCATGCCCGCCACGGTGGTCTTCTGGTCGCGCACCAAATTGATGAGCGCGGGGGCGTCAAGCGGAACGTGCAGGTTTGCGATCTCGCCGCTGCCGACATTGAAGCGACTGAACGAGTTCAGGGCGTTGCCGTTGCCAAGCCGGGTGTTGGTGCTTATGTCGAAAACATTGGCGACGCCTTGCTGCGTGATCCGGGTGTCCGTGCGTCCGTCGACGACGGCATCCAGCGCCCATGCCAGATCGGGCGCCAGCCCGTGGCTGGCGATCAGCGCACAGGTGACATGAAAAACGATTTCCTTCACGCGCGGCGTTGCCGCGACGGCGCCTTGTTCGTGAACATGAAGCATGGCCCTGCCTCCCCTGTCACCCCTGTTCGGGGTGTTTAAGTTCGGGCCTCCCTTCAGGACGAAGGCCCGCTAGTTTTTCAGAGCACGCCTGAAGGCGCTTTCGCTCGTCGGGTAAAGGAAGTTTTTCATGTTTTTTTTAAGTATTCTCCCTTGCGTGCCGTGTGTGCAAGGGAGTTTTCTGTTGAATTAGAGCGATTTTGGCGAAAAATATAAATTAAGCAAAATTAATTTGAATAACGCCTTTTACATCGCGAGAGTGCCGATGTAACACGCCAGTTCGCTCAGTTGCTGGGTTGCCCCAAGCAGGTCGCCGGTATGGCCGCCAAGCCTGCGCATGAACAGCCGCGCGGCCCAGACGGTGGTGCCGATCACCGCCAGCAGTGCGGCCAGGATCTCAAGCGGCGCCAGTAGCGCCAGCGGCAGCAGGCCGAAGATGCAGGCAATGGCAAGCTCGGCGGGGGTCAGTTTTCTGGCCAGCGGCCTGGATTTCGACGTTTCGTCTTCGCGCACATAGGGCAACAGGTGGAGCAGGCTTGTTGCCGCGAGGCGCGACAGCGGATGGGCAACCAGTAACGCAACGACGGTTCCCGGGAGCGTGGCGGCCAACCCTTGCGTACCGAGGTCGGCGAGTTCGACCAGCGCAGTGGTCTTGGCCAGGAGCATCAGCACCATGCCGATGGTGCCGTAGCTGCCGATGCGCGAGTCCTTCATGATTGCCAGCACCTGCGCCTTGTCCCAGCCGCCGCCGAGGCCGTCGCAGGTGTCGGCGAAGCCGTCCTCGTGAAAGGCGCCCGTGATGCGGATCGTCACCGCCATCGACAGCACGACGGCCAGCGTAGGCGGCAGGACGAGGGTGAAGCCGAGGTAGCTCAGTGCCCCGGTCGCGCCCACCACCCAGCCCACCAATGGGAGGTAGCGCGCCGCGTGGTTCAGGCGCTCGGGCGACCACGGCACCCAGGTGGGTATGGGCAGACGGGTAAAGAAACCGAGGGCGGTGAAGAACAGTTCGAGCTGATAGCGCATGGGGTGGGGTTCACGCCTGCCCGCTGACGCCGGCCGACTCGAAGCTTGCCATTTCGTTGAGGAAGTTCGCTGCCGCCTGCATCAGCGGAAAGGCCAGCGCGGCGCCCGTGCCTTCGCCCAGGCGCAGGTCGAGTTCCATCAGCGGCTCGGCGCCGAGGAAATCCATCTGCACGCGGTGGCCGGGCTCCTGCGAACGGTGGGCGAACACGCAATACGGCAGTACGGCGGGGTTGATGGCATGAGCGACCAGCAGCGCCGAGGTGACGATGAAGCCGTCGATCAGCACCAGCATTCGTTTTTCCGCTGCGCCGAGCATGGCGCCGGCCATCATTGCAATCTCGAAGCCGCCGTATTCGGCCAGCACCGCCAGTGGGTCGGCCGGCCAGCCGCCACGGTGGAGCGCTTGCTTGAGGAGGTCGCGCTTGTGCGCGAGGCCGGCGTCGTCGAGGCCGGTGCCGCGGCCGGTGACGGTGTAGAGATCCGCCCCATGCTCGGCGCCAATCAGGCAGTTCGTCAGCAGCGAGGCGGCGGCGGTGTTGCCGATACCCATTTCGCCGAAGCCGACGCAGTTGCAGCCGTTGCCCGCCAGGGCGCGGGCGATCTCGCGTCCGCGCTGCAGCGCAGCGTCGCGCTGTGCGGCGCTCATGGCGGCTTGTTCGAGGTAGTTCGCCGTGCCGGGTGCGATCTTGGCGTCGATCAGTCCGCTGCGCGTGCCAAAGTCATGATTGACCCCGGCATCGACCACCGTCAGCCCGAGCCCCATCTGCCGGCTGAAAACGTTGATTGCGGCGCCGCCGGCGAGGAAGTTCTCCACCATCTGCCAGGTGACGTCCTGCGGATAGGCGGATACGCCTGCGCGCGCTGCGCCGTGGTCGCCGGCAAACACCACGATGTGCGGCTGGCGCAGTTCGGGTGTCAGCGTTTGCTGGATGAGGCCAATCTGCAGCGCCAGCGGCTCAAGCCGGCCAAGCGCGCCGAGCGGCTTGGTCTTGCGGTCGATCTTGTGTTGCAGGGCGGAGGCAAGGGCCTGGTCGGGCGGGGTGATGACGATGTTCATGGGGTTGAGGTTTGTCGCTGGAAAAGTGTCAATCAAGGCGCTGCTGGTAGCCGGCTGGCGAGCGAGTTTAGTCCTGCTTCAGCACCAGCGGCAGGCCGGCGGCGACGAGCACGACGCGTGAGCACAGGGCTGCCACCGCCTGATTGAGCCGTCCAGCTTCGTCGCGAAACAGGCGGCCCAGCGGCGTGTCCGGCACCAGGCCGAGGCCGACCTCGTTGGCGACGAAGATGAGCTGCCCGGGCAGCGTGGGCAGGAGCGCGAGCAGGGCCTCGCGCTGCGTGCGGAACAGCGGCAGGGCTTCAGCATCGGTGCCCGGTGGCAGCGTGTCGGCGTCTGCCAGCAGGTTGCTGAGCCACAGCGTCAGGCAGTCGACGATCAGGCAACGATCGGCTGCGGCCTCGCGGCCCAGCGCCTCGGCCAGGGCGATCGGCGCCTCCACGGTGCGCCAGGCCGCCGGGCGGTCCGCCTGATGGCGATGAATGCGCGCGCTCATCTCGTCGTCGAGCGCTTCGGCGGTGGCGATCACCGTCACCGCGAGGCCGCGCGCGGTAGCCTGGGCGGCGCGGCGTTCGGCCTCGCGGCTTTTGCCCGAGCGTGCGCCGCCCAGGATGAGTTCACATGACATGGTCTTGATCGTGCCTTCTGGTTCGAAATCAGCGTTTTATTGCCGTGCACGATACTACGCCGTACGGTATTATCCGCCCCACTGCCCCGTAAGGGGCGGCGCGTTATCGGTGCCCATGGGCGTTTCTCGCCCCGGGTTAAACGGGAAACAGGTGCGCGGCCTATCGTCACGACGAGGTCGCAATGCCTGTGCTGCCCCCGCAACGGTAAGTGCGCGCAAGGCGAGTCATGCTGCCACTGGGAAAGTTTCCTGGGAAGGCGACCCGCCCGTGCGGCCATCAGGCCGACACAGCGCACGAGCCCGGAGACCGGCCGTAACGCGAAATAGCGGATGTGCCGCGGGGTGGCGGCGACGGGTGCGGTTTGTCTTGCTCTCTTCGGGTCTACCTGGGTTGCGGTGCGTCCATGTGAAGCTGCCATGGCATGCGGGGACGCCAGCCATGGCGAAGGGAGTTCCTACAATGAAAATCCGTCTTTCGGCGCTCGTTTCCGCGTGTGCGCTTGCTTACCCGTTTGCTGCCCTTGCTCAGGCTAGTGATGCCCAGCTTGGCCATGTCGTGGTTACCGCCACCCGCCAGCCGATCAGCGCTGACCAGGCGCTCGCCAGTGTCGACGTGATCGAGCGCGATGAAATTGCTCGTGCCGGCCACTCCACCCTCCTGACGCTTCTTGCATCGCGGCCAGGCGTGCAGATGGCGCGCAACGGCGGCCCTGGGGCGACCGGCAGCATTTTCATCCGCGGCGCCAACTCGGGTCACACCCTGTTGCTTGTCGATGGCGTGCGCATTGGTTCGGCCACCAGTGGCTCGCCCGTGCTCGAGACGATTCCGCTCGAAGTCGTTGAACGGATCGAGATCCTGCGCGGACCGGGTAGCGCGCTTTATGGCGCAGACGCGCTCGGTGGCGTGATTCAGGTGTTTACCCGCAAGGGACGCGAAGGCTTTCAGCCCTCGGTGCGCGTCGGCGCGGGCAGCAACGGTGCGCGCGAAGGCAGCGTCACGCTGGCCGGCGGAAACCAGCTCCTGCGTTACAGTTTGACCACAGGCCACGAGCGCAGCGACGGCTTCAATGCGCGCACGCCGTCGCAGACGGCCCACGACCGCGATGATGACGGCTTCCGCGAGGATTATCTGGCTGCCTCGCTAGCCCTGGATCTCGGTGGCAACGACGAAATCGGTGCCAGCGTGCTGTATTCCGACATGCGAAACTGGTTCGATGCGGCGCAGTCCTTCGATTCCTACCTCGACAAGCATACGGAGTCCTTTGGTCTGCATCTGCGTAAGCAGCATACGGCGGACTGGACGAGCACCCTGCGCTTCGGCTACGGCTTTGATGGGCTGGAGAACCAGTCCAACGCGAGTTCGCGCTCCCGCTTCGACACCACGCAGCGGCAGTTGAGCTGGCAGCACGACGTCGCGCTCGGCGGCGGGTCTTTGATGGCCGCTTACGAGTTTCTGCAGCAACGTGTCGATACCACCGCGGACTATGAGAAAACGCGCCGTAGCATCAGCGCCTTTCTGCTTGGCTGGGGCGGGGAGTTCGGCAGTCATCATGTGCAGCTCAACGCCCGCCACGATCGCAACTCGCAGTTCGGTGGCAAGACCACCGGCACCGCGGCCTACGGCTACCGGCTTACGCCCGAGTGGCGCGCCCATGCCAGCATTGGCACCGCGTTCAAGGCGCCGACCTTCAACGATCTCTATTATCCGGTTGAGTGCTATCCGGTGTGGGGCTGCTTCGGCGGCAATCCGACGCTCAAGCCGGAGGAGGCACTCAATCGCGAGGTCGGCGTGGCGTGGGAACGCGGCAATGTCAGCGTGGGCCTGACCTATTTCAACAACCGGGCGAAGAACCTGATCGACTGGAGCAGCGGCATTGCGTCAAACGTCGGCACTGCGAATATCCAGGGCGTCGAGGCGTCCTTGGCGACCCTGCTCGCCGGGTACCGGGTGCGCGCCAGCGTCGACCTGCTCGACGCCGAGGACAAGCAGACCGGCGACGAGCTCGGGCGTCGCGCCAGCGTTGGCGGTTCGCTGGGAATCGAGCGTGCCAGCGGAGCATGGGTCTGGGGCATGGAATGGAACGGGCAAGGGCGGCGCTATGATCGCATTCCGAACAATGCAGCCAGTCGCCTCGATGGCTATGGCCTGTTGAATGCTTATGTCCATTACGCAGTGGCACCGGACTGGAGTGTCGAACTGCGTGCCAACAACCTCCTCGACAAGGACTACGAGCTTGCCCAGAACTATGGCACCCAGGGGGCAAATGCATTCATCGCTGTGCGTTACGCGATGCACTAAGCGATGCTCGCCGTCTTCGATCGCCATCACGCGGGCCGGGGTCGAGGCCTGATGCGATCGGGCTGTCGCCATCCTCTCGTGTTCGCCATCGGTTTGCTGTCGGCGGCGCTGGCGCTTGTCTGGGCGCTGGTGGCCGGCGACATGCCGATCGGTGTGGACGAGGTGTTCGCCGCCCTCGCCGGTGGCGAGGGCATGGCGGCCGACGTCATTCGCGAGCTGCGCTTGCCACGCGCAGTGGCCGCTTTCGTTTGTGGTGGCCTGCTCGCCACGGCGGGGGCATTGATGCAGGTGCTGCTGCGCAACCCGCTCGCCGACCCCTACATCCTCGGCATTTCGGGCGGGGCGGCGGTGGGCGCGCTGCTGGGAATCACGCTGGGTGCGGCGTCGCTGTGGGTCGATGCGCTGGCCTTTGGCGGCGCGCTGACGGCGATGCTGCTGGTGTTCGGCCTGGCGCATGGTGATGGCAGCTGGACGCAGACGCGGCTGTTGTTGACCGGTGTCATCGTCGCCGCTGGCTGTGGCGCCGCGGTGTCGTTGATGCTGGCGCTGGCGCCGGATACGCGGGTGATGTCGATGCTGTTCTGGATGATGGGTGACGCCAGCGCGGCGGCGCAGCCCTGGCCGGCGGTGCTGGTGCTGCTTGTGGCGCTGGCTGCGGTGCAGCCCTTCGCGCGCGACCTCAACGTGCTCGCGCGCGGCGAGCTCACCGCGCGTGCGCTTGGCGTGCAGGTGCAACGGCTGCGCATCGGACTTTACGTGCTGGCCTCGCTGCTGACGGCCACCGCGGTGACCCTGGTCGGGTCGGTCGGTTTCGTCGGCCTGATCATTCCGCATCTGGTTAGGCTGGTGGTGGGCAACGATCAGCGCGTGCTGATTCCGGCCGCAGCGCTGGCCGGCGGCACGCTGTTGACTCTGGCGGACACCGCGGCGCGCACCGTGATTGCGCCGCAACAATTACCGGTGGGCGTGCTGACCGCGTTGATCGGCGTGCCGGTGTTCCTGTTCCTGCTGGCGAGGCATCCGCGATGAGGGCGCGGCCGGATGCGCTGGCGCCGCTGCTTGAGGCCGAAGGCCTTGCGCTGCAGGTCGGCGAGCGCTGGCTGTGTTGCGAGTTCAGCCTGAGGCTGATGCCGGGTGAATGCCTGGCCCTGCTCGGGCCCAACGGTGCGGGCAAGACAACGCTGCTGCACACCCTGGCGGGCTTGCGGGCGCCGTCCGTGGGGCAGGTGCGGCTGGGGGGGCGGCCTTACGCCGCCTGGTCCGCGCCGGAGGCGGCACGCTGCCGTGGCCTGCTGCCGCAGCAGCAGCCGGATCACTTTGGCGCAAGCGTGCTGGAGACCGTGCTGATCGGGCGCCACCCTCACCTTGGACGCTGGGGCTGGGAAACGACCGACGATGAGGCCCTGGCCTGCCAGGCGCTGGCCGACGTTGGCCTGCAGGGCTTCGAGACGCGCGACGTGCTGACCCTGTCGGGTGGAGAACGGCAGCGGGTGGCGATTGCGACCCTGCTGGTGCAGGCGCCGCGGCTGTTCCTGCTCGACGAACCGCTGAACCATCTCGACCTGCACCATCAGATCGTCACGCTCGACCTGTTTCGCCACATCGTTCGCGGCGGCGGCGGCGGCGGCGGGGCAGGGCAGGGCGGCGCGCGGCACGGTACGGTGATGGTGTTGCACGACATCAACCTTGCGGCGCGCTACGCCGATCACGTCATCCTGCTCGATGGTCGCGGCGGGGTGAAGGCGGGTGATCGCGACACCGTATTGCGCGCCGATCTGTTGAGCCAGGCTTTCGGCCACCCCCTGCGCCGCTTCGAGAACGAGGGACAGGTGGTTTTTCTTCCGGATTGAAGCTGGTTCGCTACGGCAGACTGCAGGCCTTGTGCCAGACTTCATCGCAACTTATACCCGAGAGGTTTCGCATGACCCTGCCCGATCTCGCCGCCTTCCGCCCCGGCCCCTTGCCCGGCCACGTCTATCTGGTCGGCGCGGGCCCGGGCGACCCGGAACTGCTGACGCTGCGCGGCGCTCGCCTGGTCGCGGGCGCCGACGTGGTGGTCTATGACAATCTCGTCGCACCGGCCATCATTGATCTGGCGCCGGCTGCGGCGGAGCGCATCTACGTGGGCAAGAAGGCTGCCGACCATACGCTGCCGCAGGACGAGATCAACGCGCTGCTGGTGCGTCAGGCGCAGGCCGGAAAGCGCGTCGTGCGCCTGAAGGGCGGCGACCCTTTCATTTTCGGCCGCGGCGGCGAGGAGATGGAGGATCTGCTCAAGGCCGGCATCACCGTCGAGGTGGTACCGGGCGTGACTGCGGCGGCGGGGGTGGCGGCCTATGCCGGTATTCCGCTGACGCATCGCGATCATGCGCAGTCGGTGGTGTTCACCACCGGTTTTCTCAAGGACGGCGCGCTCGATCTCGACTGGCCGCTACTGGCGCATCGCGGCCAGACCCTGGTGATCTACATGGGGGTCTCGCGCCTCGCCGAAATCTGTGTGGAACTCGTTGCCCATGGTCTGCCGGCAACGACCCCGGCGGCGGTCATCGAACGCGGCACCACCCACGCCCAGCGCGTAGTCAAGGCCGACCTCGCCACGCTGGCCGACGAGGTGCTGCGTCAGGGTATCCGCCCGCCGTCGCTGACGGTGGTGGGCGATGTCGTCAGTTTGTATCCGCGCCTGAGCTGGTTCAAGGCCGGCGAGCCGCCAGCGTCCTCGCCGCTGCCCCATGCGGGCTGTGCCGTCGTGCATCCGGGCGCCCGCGATTGAGTGCCGTATCCGACGCCAGGGGGCCGTCGTTCCAGGGCGTGTATGCCGCTGGTGGCGCAGAAGCCGCGCGCTGCCCGGCGCTGCTCATTGCCGCGCGCTGCCCGGCGCTGCTCATTGCCGCGCCGGCCTCAGGCCAGGGCAAGACCACCGTCACCGCCGCGCTTGCCCGTCTGCATACCCGGCTGGGGCGCAGGGTGAGGGTGTTCAAGTGTGGTCCCGATTTTCTTGATCCCCAGATCCACGCGGTCGCCAGCGCTGCGCCGGTGCACAACGTGGACCTCGGCATGTGCGGCGAGGCCGACATCGCCTGGCGTCTCCATGCGGCAGCGCGCGAGGCCGACCTGATTCTGGTCGAAGGTGTGATGGGCCTGTACGACGGTGCGCCGTCGGCGGCCGACATCGCGCGCCGCTTTGGCATTCCGGTGATGGCGGTGATTGATGCGCGGGCGATGGCGCAGACTTTCGGTGCCGTCGCCCACGGGCTGGCGCACTACCAACCGGGCCTGCCCTTTGCCGGCGTGCTCGCCAACCACGTCGGCAGTGCCTACCATGCCGAGCTGCTGCGCCAGGCTGTGCCGGAAGGCATGCGCTGGTTTGGTGCAGTGATGCGTGACACCGACGCGGCGCTGCCACAGCGCCACCTTGGTTTGATGCAGGCCGCCGAGATCGCCGATCTCGACGTGCGCCTGGAGCGTCTTGCCGACCATCTGCAGCAAACGGGGGCCGCGGAGCTGCCGCCGGCCGTCGACTTTCCACCCGTGTTCGCGCCAAGTCTGCCGCCGCTGCTGGCCGGCAGACGCATTGCGATTGCACGCGACGCCGCCTACGGCTTCATCTACCCGGCCAACCTCGACACGCTGCAGGCGCTGGGGGCGGAGCTGGCCTTCTTCTCGCCGCTGGCTGGGGATGCACTGCCGGCGGGCAGTGATGCGGTGTGGCTGCCGGGCGGTTATCCGGAACTGCACGGCGAGACGCTGGCGGCCAACACCACGTTCTGGGTCAATCTGCGCGCCCATGTCGCCGCCGGAAAGGCGTTGCTGGCCGAGTGTGGCGGTTTGATGAGCCTGCTCGACACCATCGTCGACAAGGCAGGTGTCGAACACGCTTTTGGCGGCCTGCTGCCGGGCCATGCGGTGATGCAGGGGCGGCTCGTCGCGCTCGGCATGCAGCATGTCGACTTGCCGCAGGGGCGGCTGAGCGGCCACACCTTCCACTATTCGAAAACCGACACCCCACTGCTGCCCTGGCTAAGTGCGCAGCGCCCCGACGGCGGGGAGGGAGAGGCCATCTACCGCGTCGGGCGGATCACTGCGTCCTACCTCCATTTCTGGTTCCCATCCAATCCGGCGGCGGTGGCTGCACTACTCGACGGCCGCTGAGCAGCAGCCCCGGTGCGGTACTGCTGGCACGTCGGGTACTTGAGGGTGAGCGCGGGGTGCGTCGGCAGGCACCCGTGCCGTACCTTCAAGCGCGTGTGCTGCGGTTCCGGTGGTGGATGAAGGAACGCCGGTTTTGACGCGCGGCGGTTTCGCTTACGCGCAGAACTGGCCATAGAGCGTCTGGATCACCGCCATCGCCCTGGCGTCCTTGGCGCGGTAGTAGATCTGCTTCCCTTCCCGGCGCGTCGCCACCAGGTTTTCCCGCCTCAGCACCGCGAGTTGCTGCGACAGCGTGGGTTGCTCGATGCCGAGCTCGCCTTCCAGCTCGCCCACGTTCATCTCACCTTGGGAGAGCTGGCACAGCAGTATCAGGCGATCGGTGTTGGCCAGGGTCTTCAGCAGTCGACTGGCCTCGTCCGCGCGCCCGCGCAGGCGGGCTAGATCGAGCGTGGTGTCCTGTTGCGTCGTCATCGGAACCTTTTGGCCTGGGTGGGAAACTCGGCATCGACCAGCAGAGCGATGGTCCGCCACGGCTGCATGCGCGCTTCCGCCCACGCCAGAGTGAGCCTCGGGTAGGCCTGAAAATCTGTCGTATCGTTGAGGAAGGTTTGTATTTTATCGAGTCATATTATATTTCTTTTGAAACTGAATTTCAGCGCGCGTATGCTGCACTTGACACGGTGATGTGCAATCTGTCGATTGCACTTGCCATGAACGCCCTTGCCGGCCTGACTCTCCAGGATATTTCTTCCCATGCAATACACGCTTTTCATGGACAAGTACCCCACTCATCATCTTGATCTGCTCAAGACCGATACGGCCTACGGATCGGTGGATGAGATCATTGCCTTCTTTTCCGCCAAGGTAGAGGCGGATCCGCGCGCATGCCTGATCGCGGAGTTCGATCATTACGCCCACACGCGCGCGCTGCCCGACGGTGAAATCGCCGCAAACATACGCGCGGCCAAGCACCTGGTGTTCTGTTTCGGACTCAAGCTCCCCAACCCGCTGGCCATGGCGCCCCGCCCGCGCTCGATCGGCGTGTGCGAGCTCGACGACCGTTTCAGCGTTGTATTTCTCGAGGCGCCCAATCCCGCAATGAACGTAACCATGCAGGAGTGGGTCAGGGAACTGGAAGGGTTCAAGCCGAAGCCTGCCTGAGTGATCGTTTTCAGCCTGGCGGTGTGTTCGGCAATGGACTCAGCCCGAGGTACGCGCCGTTGGGTGCGCGCCCGGGGCCGCCCTATGGCGGCGTTATAATTGAGAGGATATCTTCTCCCGTCAGGAATCTGCCGTGTCCGAACGTTTCACCGTTGCCCTGCAATACGCCCTGCCCAAGCGCGCACTGACCCAGCTTGCCGGCAAGCTCGCCGGCCTGCGGGGCGGCAAGGCGACGACGGCGGTGATCCGCTGGTTCATCAAGCGCTATGGCGTAAACATGGACGAAGCGGCGAACCCCGATCCGGCCAGCTACGCGAGTTTCAACGAGTTCTTTACCCGCCCGCTGCGTGACGGTGTGCGGCCGTTCGCCGTGGCCGACTACCTGTGTCCGGTCGATGGCGCCATCAGTCAGTTCGGCCCGATCGTGCGCGACCAGCTGTTTCAGGCCAAGGGTCACACCTACAGCACGACCACGCTGGTCGGTGGTGACCGCAAGCTGGCAGCACAGTTCGAGGACGGTGAGTTCGCCACGATCTATCTCAGCCCGCGTGACTACCATCGCATCCATATGCCCTGCGATGGCCGCCTGACGCAGATGATTTACGTGCCGGGTGAGTTGTTTTCGGTGAATCCGGCGACCGCACGCGGCGTGCCTGGCCTGTTCGCCCGCAATGAGCGCGTGGTGTGTGTGTTCGAAG
>DAORUJ010000025.1:0-30675 GCA_035433105.1 Thauera sp. | reverse complement strand
AAACGTAACTTCAGGCAGGCCGACAGCGCCCGCGCCAAGTCCTCGCAAGTGGGGATATCGAGTGTCGGCCAGCCGGCCGGAATGGTCGGCGGCGGCGAGATCGTCTCCGCGTCCAGCAGGATGCGCGCTGCCGCGACCAGGAATTCACCCGCCGGAATGGTCGGCGGCGGCGAGATCGTCTCCGCGTCCAGCACGGTGCGCGCTGTCGCGACCACAAATTCACCAGCCGGACGGCTGCCTTTGATCGGCTTGCCCGCCGCGTCAGCCAGCGGCAGACCGATCCCGTTCAGCACCCTCATCAGCTCGTCCGCCTCGGCGCTGTCGCCAAAGGCATCAAACTCGACCGCCAGTTGGCGCAGCAGCAGCAGCAGGCGCTTCATCGCGCCATGGCCCGAATCCGCCACGTTGCCCGCAATGCTTGCCAAGTCAGGCGTCAGCGCCTGGCCCGGTCGCGGGAAGCTGTCGGCAAGGCCGCGCAACGGTCCGACGAGATGCGCCTGAAAATCTGCACTGCTCGGTCCAAAAGCCACATCGTCGAATTGCGGCGCGCCGCCCTCCGCCTTTTCGCTGCTGGTGGTCGGGATCAGGCCGTAGAACAGCGTCGCCCCAGCCGCCTTGCACACATCGGGCGGGGCGACGAACATCGGCACCACCGATTCGTTGAGCAAGGCGTCGTCCTGCGCGGCGAGCAGCGCGCTCACCTCGCGGTCGAGCACGGGCTGACCCGTGCTGGGGCGGGCGAGACGACGCAGCGCTTCGGGGTCGTGGCGGTTGCCGCTGGCGGCGCCATCTGCAGCCGGGTCAATGCGCGCCCAGCCCTTGAGGCTTTCGCCAAGCCGCATCCAGCCCTGCTTGCGCTCCTGCCCTTGAGCATCGCGCACCAGTCGACGGATCACCATGCCGGCGCTGTCCACCCGCTTGGGGTCGATGCGGGGCTCGCCCGGCGTGTCGCAACGCGCTTCCATCACGGCAAGGTTGAACTGGCGCTGGATCGGCTGAAAGAGCTTGAGCACCTGCGCGCCCTCGGCGGCACGGCGTATGCCTTCGACCAGCGCCTGCTCGGACTTCAGCGCTGGCGCGTCCCCCGGCATTTCCTCCACCCGACCACCGGCAAGGCCCAGCTCGCGGCTCGCCGCGCGCAACCTGTCGAACAGCTCACGCCCGCCACCGCGTTTGACGCGCACCCGGGTGTCGCTGCCGCTGGCAATGCTGGCCGGCTGCGCCAGGCTGGCACGCAAGGCAATCCGCCCGTCGGCATCGCGCAGGCCAGCCAGCACCGCCTCGATGAAATCTTCATCGCTGCGCTGCAGGATAGCTGGCGCGCCGTCATCGGCGAGGTCGCGGGGCGCGCAGAGGATGACTTTGTGCTGGCTCACCATATGTTCCCCGCACCCGGTGTGTAGCTGGTGGAGACAACCGAGGTGGCCTGCAGCACCTCGCATTTGACGATACCGGAGAACTTGGCCATCGCAGTATCGACGGTGACCATACCGGCACTGACCTTGACCTGCGGCGCATCGATCTTGAGCTCGGCGCTGGAGGTAATGCTGATGCGCGCCGCCTCCATCACCACCTGGTTGCCGTTGGAATCCTCCACCGTGACCTTGCCCGGCCCGTCCGAGAGCGTTAGCCGCTGGCCGCCCGGCGTCTCGAGCACCAGCTGCTCCTGTCCCTGCTGGTCGTCGAGGGTGACGGTGACGCCATTCTTCGAGCGGATCCGCTTGAAGCGGTTGCCTTCGTCAGCGAGTTCGGCCGGTGCGGTGCTGCTCCCGTTCCACAGGCCGCCCATCACCAGCGGATAGCGCGGATCGCCCTGGAGAAACACCACCAGCACCTCGTCGTCGACATCGGGCATCAGGAAGGCGCCACGGTCCATGCCGGCAAACGGGCAGACCACCCGCGCCCACAAGGGCGCGTCCTGCCCCTCGGCCGCATCGAAGGCCAGCAGCCGCACCTGCACCCGATTCAGCCGCTCGGGGTCGGCGATGTCGACCACCTTTGCGAGGTAGGCCGATTGCATCCATCCGGCGGCAGGCAGGAAATTGCGGGCGCGGTCCATCACGCTGCTCCCCCTAGATAGGCGCACTCGGCGATGAATTCGGTGCGGTAGCCGGCGCGCACGTCGTAACGATGACGCGCCTCGACCACGTAGTAGGTGTTGTCCCAGCGCGGCGAGAGTCCGGTCACCGCAACATGGGTGCCGACCCTTAGCTGGGCGTTGCCTTCGGAGACAGCGTCGAGACGCACGAAGCGCCGCGCGCGCTGGTCGAAGGCCGCCTCGGCAATGGCGCGTGCCTCAGCATCGGTGGCCACCGCGAGGTGTCCCATGTGTTCGCTGCGCGCCTCAAGGGCACGACCCAGCCAGTCGGCACCGCTTGTGCCGCTGCCCGGCCCGCCCTGGGTGAGGCTGCTGGCCTCGCCGGCGACCGCGCTGCCGCCGACCGGATCCCAGCCTGCGGCGGTGACCTTGGTGATCTGCTGTGAAAGGTCGGCGATCAGCCGCGCACGGGCCAGCTGGCCGTGCAGCTCGAGGGTCAGCTCGCCGCGGCGCACATCGCCACGGGGCGCCACCTGCAGTTCCTCGCCGACGATCTGCAGATCGCCGTCGAAACGCCCGATCAAGCGGCGCAGGAAGGCGAGATCGCTTTCGTTCAACTGCGCCCAGGTGCCCATCGGCTCGGCAAGCCCGCTTACGGTCGGGCGCAGGCCGAGTTCGTTGGCGACGGCATTGATCACGTCAGCCGGCGACATGTCGGTGTAGACCTTGCTGCGGCGCGCCATGCGCGCACGGCCGAGGGGGTCTTCCGCGAGCACCACCAGTTCGGGTGGCGCGCCCTGCGCGAACTCGGCCTCGAGTCCGCTGACCACGCCGCGAAAAAGTTCGCGGGCCTGGGACTCGTCGCCGGCATACACCTCGATGGCGGTCCCGAGGGTGATCCGCGAGCCGTCCTCGAAGGCATATTCGGCACGATTGTCGGTCGTGCTGGCCCAGTTCGAAAAGCGCAGTTCGGCGGTCGTCATGCCCCCTTCGGATTCCTCGATACGCATGCCGATCAGCAACTCCGAGGCACGCACATCCTCCTGCCCGGCAAGGCGCAGAGTCGGCCTGGCGCGATAAACGGCGGCCTGGCTGACGGAGGTTTCGACGGGCATCACGGTGGGCTCCTAGTCGGCCAGCCAGCGCAGCCGACGCTCGTCGCGCAGCGCAAGCTCGCGCAAAACTGCTTCGATGGCCTCGGTCTCACCGGCGCAGCCAGCCGCCGGCGCGGCGCTGCTTGCTTCCGGCGCTTCGCGCTCGGGCCTGACTTCGGCCTGCATCTCTTCAATCATGATCGGCATGACCTGCCTCCCTTTTCCTTAACGGGCGCCGATGACGAACTCGGCTTCGCCCGCCACATTGGCCTTGAGTCCATTGTCACCGGCGTCGATCAGCCGCCCGCCCGGGGCGACCTTGCCGGCACTGGAGATGCTCGCCGAGGCCTGCAGCAGATTGCCCGCCGAAAGCGGCCGCGAGCTGACCGTGCTCTCGACCCGCAGACCAGAAAATCCGGCACTGGCCGACAGACCGGCACCGCCGCCAGGCGACGCCGAAGCGCCTGCGCCGATTCCGATACCCGCAGCTGCGCCGGCACTGGCACCGATTCCGATTCCGGCACCACCTCCAATGCCCACTCCTGCCCCCACTCCTGCCCCCACTCCTGCCCCTAATCCCGCTCCCGCTCCGCCACCTGCAGCAAAGGCGGCCGCCGGCAGCAGGGTGCTGCCGCCCCCCGCGGACGCCGCGGCGGAGGCTGAAAAGCCACCGCCCGCCGAGGCCCCGATGCCAGTCGAAAACCCGGCCCCGACCGAGGCGCCGGCAGAAAAACCAACGCTTGCCGAGGCCCCGACCGCGAGCCCGGCGCCGGCACCGAAGCGCAGGCTGGCCGAGCCGTTGGCCGCCGCAATAGCGCGCGCCGCCCGCGGATCACCCGCCTTGTTGGCCGCGCCCTGGGGGCCGCCCTGCGGGCCTTCTTCGTCCGCCACCACCACCGGCTCGGGCGCCTCACTTCCGTCAACCGAGGCGCGATCGCCGCTGGTTCCGCCCTCGAAGGTGACGTCCTGGCTCGACAGCGTGAGATTGATCGATGAGCGCAGCGGCAGACCCCCGGCGGCGAAGAAGTCGATGGTCTCCTTGTACTGCTCGACCATTCCGGTGAAGGAATAGGCACCCCAGCTGAACTTCACCACCGGCGGCACCTTCTTGCTCTTACCCTCAGGCACCGGCTGGAGCAGTTGCGCCATCTTGTTGGTGGTGATGCGCACGTCCAGGCCGGTGTCGGTGGTGTCGAAAGTGAGATCCATGGTGAGCTTGGCGGTGGTCTGGCTCACGTACTGCTTCTTCTTCGCCCCCTTGCCCTCTTCCTTGAGGGTGTTCGAGACGGTGTGCTGAAGGCTGGCCGGATTGAAATGCACCGGCACCGTCACTTTCGGGCCGGTCATGGTCTCGAAGGTGGCAGGTTCGTCGATGAGGTGGTTGGGGAATTCGGGCATCGCGGTCTAATCTCGAAGGGCATGAACAAATCGTCGCGCATGCTGGCAGGTCGCAGTCGACCCGCACGCAGCGCGGAGGATGCACACAGGTACATGCGCATCGCGACGCGGTTGGCAGCTGAAGCCCGACCCCGATACCTCCGGCGCAGTAGACCCATTCATGACGTCACCAGCACCAGGCCCTCGTGGGCCAGGTGCAACTCCTCGATACCGATCTCGCTGCCCTTGGCATTGAGGTCGGCAGCCTTGAACTTGACCGGCATCGCCCGGCGCAGGGCCCAGCGCACCACCGGCTCGTCGGCGCTGTTGCGCATTTCGATCTCCACCTGCAGACGGTAGGCGTAAGCACCCGCCCCGACCCGGGCAAACCAGTTCCACAGATCGCGGGTGTCGGTCATGCCGCGCTTGAGCACCACGGTGGCAAAGCTCACCGGGCCGGCACGCTGCACCGCGCCGTAGTTGCTGCCACCCACCTTGATGACTTTGGGTTCCATGGTGGCTTCCAGGCCGCTGCAGTCGGAGAACGCGCCGCGACACAGTGGGACGTCGGCACCGCTGGCATTTGCCAGCGACTGCTGGCTGAAGCTGACGTGGAAGCGAAAGACGTGGAGCGGGATATCGTTCATCACGCCACCTCGCGCAGTTGCTCGGCCGCGCCACCGCCGGTGAGATCGAGCACCACGGTGATGCGCTCGACCGCCGCCGCCGGCAGGATGCTGATCTCGGCCCGCAGGCGACCGTTGTCGAGATCGTTCTGGCTCATGGTGCTGCGATCGCAGCGCACGCTGAAGGCCTCGTCGGGCGAAGCACCGCCGAGGCCGCCCTCGCGCCAGAAGGCGGTCAGAAGCTGTTCCATGCTGCGGCTGACGCGCTGCCACAGCGCCGGCCCGCTGGGCTCGAATGTGAGCGCTTCACCCGTGCGTCGCGCGGCGCGCAGCACGGCGCCCATCAGCCGGCTTACGCCGCCCGCGCGCCAGGCCTCATCGGCACTGGCGGTCACGTCCGAATGCAGGGTCCAGCCTGCGGACGAAGGTGCGATCACGCACACCCGCCGCGCCAGCCGGTCGGATGGCGTTTCGCTTGTTCCGCTCCACGCCAGCACGGGCTCGCTACCTGACACCGAGGCCAGTCGGGAGCCAGCGACGGAGCGGAAAGTGCCGCGCTTCAACGCATTGACCGCCAGCAGGCCCGCGAGCAAGCCGTCGGGCGCCTCAAGCGCAGCGGGCAGATCGATGCTGTGGCGGGTTCTCAGCCACGGCCAGGCGAGCTGCACGAAGGCGCTGGCCGGAGCCCGCCCGCCGTTGCTGCTGTCGGGTGCGGCGAGCACGCCGGCACTGCCGAGATAGGCGTGAAAATCGGCTTGGGCCCAGGCATCAGCGTGGCGCGCGTCCTGCATCGGCAGTGGCAGCGCGGCAACGATCAGCATCTCGCGATGCAGCCTGGCGAGACGCTCGCGCGCGCTACCCAGCGCATTGCGCCAAGCGATGAAGCCGGCATGATCGGCGCGCGGCGGTGCGAGGTCGCGCAATCCGACATCGTCTTCTGCCGCCACAACAGTATTGCTAGAGCACTCGACGAAGATCTCGGGCGAATTCGGCGGCTCGACGGCGACGTCCACCAGCGCCGGCTCGGCGGCGCAGATATCGGCCAGGTCCGGCAGGCACAGCAGCGCCACCTCGGGCAGGCCCGACAGGTGACCGATCCCGATCCAGCTCGAGGGGTCCATTGCGCTGGAACTGGGCGCGAGCAGCGCTGCCAGCCGTGTGCTGCGCTGCGTTGCGCGCCCGCCCAAGGGCTCAAGATAGGGCCATGGGTCACCGCAGCGCACGATCACTGCGCGCCGTCCGCCATTTGCAAAAAAGCTGCGGACTGCTGCGCCCAGGTAGCAGGTGCAACGACGGTCGCCCGCGCTCATGCCCATACCCACACCAACCGGTCGCGCATCCCAGGCAAACAAGGCGTCAAATGCGTTCCAGCTTTCAACCACCACTGGTAACTGAAAAAGCGCTTCCAGCTCGGGCTCGGGCCGTGCATACGGCCCCTCGACCCAGCGCGCTTCGGCCAGCGCGGCACGCACGGACGCAGGCAGACGGCTTGCCCGACGCGCGATGTAGCCCACAAAGCAGGCGATATCAACACGGTTGGGCTCGGGCGCGGCTGCGGGCGGTGCGAGTTCGAAGCTGAGGCCGTTCATGCTCGCACCTGTGGAATTTGCGCCAAGTCGATTGGACACCTGCAGTACGCACCCAGCCCTTCACCGCGCACGACAGAACGCGATGCAAGGCAAGTAGGTGCGCGCAGCAGCCGAGTCATGACCTAGGCCTGGATCTCGAAGCCTTCGGCCGACAGCACGATCTCCTCCATCGCCACATCGCCGCCGCCCTTGCCGGCGAGGGTTGCGCCGGTGTACTTCATCGGGATACAGCCGCGCAGCAGCCAGGTGCGGACGGGATTGTGGGCTTCGTCGAGCAGGGTCACGGCGACGGTCTTCTGTGCCGCGGGGCCGGCGCTGCGGGTCTCGTCGATCCACGACCACAGGCTGTCGAAATTGACGATGCCGCGCTTGAGGGTGACGTCGCTCACCTTGTGCACGCCGGCTACCTTGCGCACATGGTTTTCCTTGTCGTTGCCGGAACGGTACTCGGCCACGGTGACCTCGGTGCCGATACCAGAGACGTCGGAGAAGCCGCCAAACTCTTCGCCGCCATCAAAATTGACGACGAAGTTGAAGGCGCCATAGGGTGTGATTCGCTCAGCCATGGTTCAGTCCCCTTCGCTCAGGCACGGGCATCGGCAGTTTTCTGGCCGATACGGAAGATCACGAATTCGGCTGGCTTGATCACCGCCACGCCGATCAGACAAACCAGCCGACCGTTGTCAAGGTCGTTCTGGGTCATGGTGCTGCGGTCGCAGCGCACGAAATAGGCTTCCTCGGTCTTGGTGCCGAGCAGTGCGCCGTTGCGCCACTCGTTGTAGAGGAAGTCCGCGATCGTCTGCCGCACATTGGCCCACAGGCGCTCGCCGTTGGGCTCGAACACCGCCCACTGGGTGCCACGGTCGATCGACGACTCGAGGTAGTTGAAGTAGCGCCGCACATTGACGTACTTCCACTCGGGGTCGGACGAGGCCAGCCGTGCGCCCCAGACGCGAAAGCCTCGGCCCGAGAGGTAGCGCAGGCAGTTCACGCCGATCGGGTTGAGCATTTCCTGCTGGGCGAAGTTGATGTCGAGTTCGAAGCGCAGCGCACCGCGCACCACCTCGTTGGCAGGCGCCTTCCAGACGCCGCGCTCGACGTCGTTACGGGCGTAGATCCCGCTCACAAAGCCCGAAGGCGGCAGCGCAAGTTCGCGCGGGATGTCCTCGCGACCGGGGCGCGCCAGCGGGTTGGGCACTACTACCCAGGGGTAATAGACCGCTGCATAGCGCGAATCGATGAGTCCACGCAGCGTGCGCGCCTGGCCGGGAGTCTGGTCGCGCGGCAAGTCGAGTACCGCGATGCGGTAGGCTCGACGCGATTCGGCATGCGAGATCAGCAGGTTGTTGATGGCCTGGGCCTCGCCATAGGCTGAAGAGCCCGGTGCGGCGACGATGGAGATGTCCTCGAGACCAGAGAGCTCGCCCAGCGCCAGGGAGTAGTTGGTGGCCGCCGGTTCGGCGCCGTCGAGTCCGCCGATGAGGGGGATCGCGCGCTCAAGTTCGCCAGCTGCGTTGGTGGTGGCGCCAGTAAACAGTGCGTTGCGCAGGTCCAGCGCGCTGACGCCGGCACCGACGGTGATCGCGAACATGTTCTGCAGGTGATCGGCGCGGCGTGCCGGTGCGGCCGCCATGACGTGGCCGACCCACAGCGGATGGCTGCGGTCGTAGCCGAGACCCTCGAAGCTCAGGTCATCGCCATCGGCGTCGATGGCCACGACCAGCAGGGTAACGATGCGCGGCGTGTCGGCTGCCAGGGTCGCCGCAACCTCCGCTGCAGCGCCCGGATCGGCTGCGGCATGCCATTCGTTACCGACCTTGAGGTGGTAGGCGGTGGTCGCATCGGCGCCGGTCACCAGCAGGGTGCCGCCCGGGGCGTTGGCCATGGCAGTGCCCGCCACGGGAGCGAGCTGTTCACGCACCACGACCTGGCCGTTGCCGAGACTGCCGGGAAAGCGCGACACGAAATGCACCGCATCGGCGGCAGCCGTGCCGTCTGCCGTGACCTGACCACTGGCGGTACTCGCACCGGCACCGAGCGCCCGCGACACGTAGAGCCGCGACCCACCCTCGTTGAAGAAGGCGCGCACTGCGTGGGCGAGATAGTTGGTGGCGGGCGAAGCGCCGCTAAGTGCCAGATCCGAGATGCCGCCGAAGATGCGCTCGAAATCGCCGAAGCTGGTGAGCAGCTCGGGCACTTCCTGGTCATCGGTCGTGGCGCGGAACGGACCCTTGCGGGTTGGCCCGGCGAACGCGGTGGTGCTGGTGCCCACGCCCTCGATTGACTTGGCGCGAAAGCTGGTTTCCTCGACATAGACGCCGGGAGCTAGGTACTCGGGCATGGCAGGTCTCCTTCGATCAAGCGGGCCGGGCCATGAACGCCCGGTTGACGGCCTCGCTGCCTAGGACAGGTCGAGGCCCAGGTTGAGATTCAGGGCACCCCGCGCAGCGAGGCTCACGTTGTGCTGAACCATCGGCAGGGTTGCGCGACGGGCTTCGATATCAGCCGGGTCAGGCGGCGGCGCCCCGATGGGCTCACGGCCTGATCGAACATTGACGATGGGCGTGCGGGTGCCGAGCGCAGGGTCGAAATAGACTTCGACGATGGCGGCAATACTGGTTACGACAACGGCATCCTCGTCCTCGGACCAGGTCGTGACCGGCACACCGACCACCGGCACCAGGGCCTCGCCACGCCAGTCACTCATGCCGCGCGCAAGCACCTCGGAACCGGTCACGACGCGCAGCAGCGCACCCCCAAGGGCTGCGCCGTCCGCGTTGTCGGTGATGCTGGCGCGCACCGCGGTCCAGTTCGTGCCCAGGCCAGCGGCGGCGCTCGGGTAGAGCGGAACGTCCACCGCGACAAAGAGTGAGGCGGCGCCGATGGCCCCGGGGTCGCGCGGCAGCGCGATCGAGGCGCGGCGCGGCAGGTAGCGGCCGATCGGGTCGCGCAGCACGATCTCCAACAGCTCGCTACCGGGTACAGGCAAATCCGGCGGCGCGTCGAAGGCCGCGGTGTGAGTAGCCAGTCGCGACCAATCCTGGATCACGTAGAGGCCGCTGCGATTGCGCAGGATGCGTGCGCCAGTGGCCGAGACTTCCAGCGCACCGCGAAGCGCCATGCCGGTGGTGCCATCGACCGGCCGCAAGGCGCCGAGGACACGCCACTCGTGGCGTTCGAGCTCATGGAAGTCATGCATTCTCATCGTGCCTCCTCGCCGAACGCAAAGCGCCCTGCCACCACCGGCCTGAACTCGGCCACATCGCTGTCCGGGTCAATACGCACCAGACGCGCCATGTAGGACACCGACAGCCGATACGACGGGGTGAGTGCATCCCAGATCCGCATCACGTCCTCGGTGGCGAGCTCGGAGGGCACGATCTGGATGACCTCGTCGCTGGCCCAGCCGGCATCCGGCGTCAGTGAAGAGATGTCGAGCACCGGATTCTGGTGCAACTGGCGAAGCGCCCAGGTAAGCGCCACCTGCTCGTCCTGCGCGGTCATGCCCCAGGCACTCATGAGGTAGTGAAGATCCAGCCCGAGCGGGCCAATGCCTGCACTCGAGCCGCGCAGATGAGCGCTCTGGCGAGCGTGCTCGTTGACCATGATGCGATACAGAAAAAGCGTGATGCGGTTGCCTTCCTCGAGCTCACCAGCCAGCTGCCCGGCACTCACCAGTTCGAAGTCGCAGGCCGGCAAGGCCCGACCGCCAATTTCGGCCGGATAGGTGTTGCGCAGGAAGGTGGTGATCGAGCTTCCCACCGAATGCACACCGAACACATTTGCCATTTGCCTTCCCTGCTCCCTTGCTCAATGCGAGCGCTTCGATGCCGTCTCTGCCGCGCCGTAGATGCGCCGCCCGTCCGGAAGCTGACGCCAGTCCGCCCGCCCCTGATCGATGAGCCGACCCAATGCGGCACACACTTCCTCGAGCGAGGCGTCGAGCCCACCCTCAGAGAGCCACCACCTTGCGATGCCCTCTGCACTGTCAGCCGCGTGGGGATGACGAGTCAGGTAGGCCTCGATCACCTCCGTCACAGCAGCGAGGCGTTCATCCCGCATTCCGGCGGACTCCGAGGTCGTTTGCACAGGCTGTATGCGAGAAACGTGCCCGCTCTGCCTCAGCGCTGCGCACCTGCAGTGGCGACAGGGACTGTAGCCGGCCTGCGAGCAATCCAGCTGCTGCGGGCGGGACGATGAGGTGGGTGCGCCGTCACCCACCCCCGCACCCACGATCGTGGCGCCGGCAACCTGCGCTCCGCCCCATGCCAGAAGAATTTGCGCGCAGCCAGCCGCACGGCGGGCGGGTGGGCAACATGAAGACCCGGGTGGGTTCCTGTCGCCCCACCATACGTCTGCGGGGCTGTCGCCCGCGGCGAATCATCCGTGCTGATGATTGTTCGCCGCCCCGGCGTCACGCGCGCGTCGCCGTCAGCTCCCAGCCGGCGCTCACCCTGTCCGCTCTGTGCGATCATCCGCGGTCGATACCGCAATCCCATCCGTACGATGAATCGCTTGAAGGCCAATCCCTATCTCCTGCTGACCCTCACTGCCCTGTTCTGGGCCGGCAACATGGTGATGGGGCGCGGCATTCGTGCCGACGTGCCGCCGATTGCACTGGCCTTCTGGCGCTGGACCATCGCCCTGATCCTGCTCGCGCCGCTCGCCCTGCCCCAGGTGCGCAGCCAGTGGCGCAGTTTGCGGGCGGCCTGGCCGACCGTCGTCGTGCTCGGTTTGCTCGGTGTCGGCTGCTACAACACCTTCGCCTATCTGGCGCTGCAGCACACGACCGCCACCAGCGCGACGCTGCTGAATTCCTTCATCCCGATCGCGACCATCGCCTTCGGTTTCCTGCTCTTCGGCAAGCGCCTGAGTCGGGCCGAAATCGTCGGCGTCATGGTGTCCCTGCTCGGCGTGGCCGCCCTCGTCAGCCACGGCAGCATCGACACCTTGCTCGCACTCACGCTGAACACCGGCGACCTGTGGATGATGGCCGCGGTCACCGTGTGGGGGCTGTACACCGTCGGTTTGCAGAAACGCCCCGAGGGCGTCGACCCGATGCTGATGCTGGCCGCCTTCACCGTGGTGGGCCTGCTCGCCCTGACCCCTGCCTACCTGTGGGAGCTGTCCGGCGGACGCAGCATCAATCTGAACCCGGTGTCTTTCGGCGGCATTCTCTACACCGGCATTTTTCCGGGCTTTCTGGGCTACGTGTTCTACAACGCGGGCGTGGCCGCGGTGGGGCCAGCGCGCGGCTCCCTGTTCATCCATCTGATGCCGGTGTTTGCCACCCTGCTCGCGGCGGTGTTTCTGGGCGAGCGCCCTCAGGGCTACCACTTCGTCGGCATCGCTCTGGTGCTGACGGGCATCTTCCTGACCACGCGCCGACAAGCAGGCTGAGCGACGATGTTCGATCGTCTTCGCCGCCTGCTCGGCCTGCCCCACAGCCAGCCAACGGTAACGGATGCCCAGTGGCGGCGCGTCGAAACAAAGCTGCCGTTTCTCGATTATCTCGATCCTGTTGATCGCCCGCGGCTACGCAACATGGCGCTGCAGTTTCTCGCCAGCAAACAGTTCCATGGCGCGCATGGCTTCGAGCTCGACGACGACATGCTGCTGGACATCGCCTTGCAGGCCTGCCTGCCGGTGCTGAACCTGGGGCTCGAGGCCTACGCCGGCTGGGTTGGCGTGATCGTCTATCCGGGTGACTTCGCCATCCCGCGGCGCGAGTACGACGAGGCCGGCGTTGTCCATGAGTACGACGCCGACGCGCTGGGCGAGGCCTGGGACGGCGGTCCGGTGCTGCTGTCCGGAGTCGGCGACGGGTCTCGCGCAGATGGCGTCAATGTGGTGATCCACGAATTCGTCCACAAGCTCGACATGGAGAACGGTGGCGTGGACGGGCTTCCACGTCTGCGCCCGGGGATGTCGCGCCAGACCTGGGCGGACACCTTCTCTGCCGCCTATGAGGTGTTTTGCGATGAGGTCGACCAGGGCCTTGAGACCCGGATCGACCCCTACGCCGCGGAGCATCCCGGCGAGTTTTTCGCCGTGGTGTCCGAGGTCTTCTTCGAAGCACCTCATGTGCTGCAAGGCCGGTTTCCGCAAGTTTATGAACAACTCGTGCTGCTGTACGGTGTCAACCCGATGCTGCGTGCAAACTCCCCCGCAGGAGGAATCGCATGAACGCTCGAAAACGCCTGTTGATCGTGTTCCATTCCCAGTCGGGCAACACCGCCCGGCTGGCAGAAGCCGTGTTGCGTGGTGCGTGTCGCGTCGACGAGACCGACACGCAACTGAAGCGCGCCTTCGACGCCGGCACCGAGGATCTGCTGGCCTGTGACGGGGTGTTGATTGGAACGCCGGAAAATTTCGGCTACATGTCCGGCGCGATAAAGGACTTCTTCGATCGCACCTACTACCCGTGCGAAGGCAAGCTGGTCGGCCTGCCCTTTGCGGTATTCGTCAGTGCCGGCAACGACGGCAGCGGTGCAGTGCGCGAGATCGGTCGCATCGCCAATGGCTATCGCTGGAAAAGCGTTGCCGAAGCGCTGATTGTGCGTAACCCCATCGCCGAAACGCATCTGATCGCTGCCGAGGAACTGGGGGAAGCGATGGCAGCCGGGCTGGCAATGGGAATTTTCTAGCCCGGAAGCGCGAATCGAAGACCGCAGGGCGCGGACTGCAGGGCAGGAATTCACAACTCGAAACGCGTTTTCACACTATGGCAAAAAATGGGATTGGCACTCCACTCGCGAGTGACTAAGCTGAAACCAGTGCCACCAGAAACCGACGCCATCACGCGTCGGGCCTGATGTCACCTTTTTTCAAGCAAGGGAGGTTGTCCTATGGCCGTCACCTGGATTTTGGTTGCCAACGCCAGTCTGGCAAAGCTGTACGCGAACCTTGGCCCCAACAAGGGCCTGCAGCTGGTGAAGGAACTGATCCACCCGGAAAGTCGACAGAAAAACTCGGAACTCGTCACTGACCGCGCCGGTGCAATGGGCACAGGTGCTGGTGGTGGTTCGATGCAGGCTCAGACCTTGCCAAAACAACACGAAGCAAAGGTCTTTGCTCAGGAGATTGCTCAGGCGCTCTACGCCGGCCGAGCCCAGAATGCATTCAAACGCGCCATCATCGTGGCCCCACCCGCATTCATGGGCATGCTCAACACCGCCATCGACGGCCCTACCGCACAGCTGATCAGCGATCGATTCGAGAAGGATTACACCAAGAACACCGAGCCGGAACTGAGCGAGCGACTTTCCTCGGCGATTTTTCTCTGACGTCCTTGTTGGACACTCGGCACTTGCAGCACTGACGTGAATGCCCGGTTTTTCTGCCAACTCATCGGCAATTCTGGAGGAGGTCTGATTTGAGCGGTTATTCCATTCCTCACGATCTGTATTGATCGATCGACACCTATCCCTTGATGTCTCCGTCCAGGAGACCTGACGGTGCAGGAATTGCACCATATAAAAGCGGGGCGCTTGGCGCCCCGCTTCCATTTCAGGAACTTGCGCTGCGCGCAAGCAAGGCCACGGCCTGCGCCGCGATGCCCTCACCACGCCCGGTGAAACCCAGTTTCTCGGTCGTCTTGCCCTTGATGTTGATCGCGTCTGAATCCATTTCCAGGTCGGCGGCGATGTTCGCGACCATCGCGGGCGCATGCGGCATGATCTTTGGCGCAGGGCAGATCACCGTCGCATCGATGTTCGCCACCTGCCAGCCCGCTGCCCGCACGCTGGCAAAAGCCTCGCGCAGCAGCACCCGGCTGTCGGCACCGGCGTGCCTTTCATCGGTATCGGGAAAAAACCGGCCGATATCGCCCAATCCGGCCGCACCGAGCAAGGCATCGGTGATGGCGTGCAACAGTACGTCAGCATCGGAATGGCCCAGCAGCCCACGGGCAAAAGGAATGCTGACGCCGCCGATGATCAGCGGCCGGCCTGGCACAAGTGCATGGACGTCGAAACCCTGACCAATGCGGAACGGAACACTCATTGCTTTACCCCCTCGCGGTTCTTCAGTATCCACTCGGCCAGATGCAGATCGAGGGGATAGGTGACTTTCAGATTGGTCGCATCGCCCTCAACCAGGCGCGGACGCAGGCCGGCGGCCTCGATGGCGCTCGATTCGTCGGTAACGTGCTTCGCGCCCTCAAGCGCACGGCGCAGCATGATGTAACGAAACATCTGCGGCGTCTGCGCCTGCCACAGGCTGTCGCGCGGCACGGTGGCTGCAACGTGGCGATAGTCGTCAGCCCGTTTCAGCGTATCGGCGACGGGCACGGCGAGCAGGCCGCCCACGTCCTCGTGGGCCAGTTCACGCACCAGCTTGTCGATGTGCCAGGGCGCCAGGCAGGGACGCGCCGCATCGTGCACCAGCACCCAGTCCGACTGGGCCACCTCGGCGGCAATCGCGCGCAGGCCCCCGAGCACGCTGTCGGCACGCGTCGCACCGCCGCAGAACAACGGCACGAGCTTGGGACCAAGGGCCGACCAATCGTGGCGAGACCACTCGGCATCATCGATCGACAGCACGACAAACACCTTGTCGATATCCGGCGAGGCGCACAACACGCTGAGGGCGTGATGAATGAGGGGTCGACCGAGCAGCGACAGATACTGCTTTGGCCGTTCGGCACCCATGCGCGAACCGCTGCCTGCGGCAGGTACGATGGCGAAATGACGGGGACGGGGATGAGCGTGGGCGTTCTGCATGGCGCGCATTCTAACGTCAGTACCGCAGCGGGCAGGCCGGCTTTGCTTTGGCCCGCACGGCCCGCGCGGTCTATAGTTAAAAGGTAATCGTCAATAGCGAGGTTCCGGAGGTTTTCAATGGCCATTGCTTCTGTGCGTCCGGCAGCGGTTGCCGGACAGTTTTATCCCGGTGACGAACGCGTGCTGCGCATGCAGCTCACCGAAATGCTTGCCGCTGCCGTGTCACTTGAGCAGATCAGGCCGCCGAAGGCCCTCATCGTGCCACATGCGGGTTACATCTATTCCGGCGTCGTCGCGGCCAACGCGTATCGCACGCTGACCAGTCTGCGCGATCAGATCCGCCGCGTCGTCATACTGGGGCCTGCGCACCGCCAGGCGTTCAGTGGTTTTGCCCTGCCCGCGGCACAGGCTTTTCACACCCCGCTGGGCGACGTGCCGCTGAGCCGCGCCGACTGGCTGATGCTGCAGGCACGCGACGATGTACGGGTCGATGATCAGCCCCACGCGCTGGAGCATTGCATCGAAGTCCAGTTGCCTTTTCTACAAACGGTCCTCGATCGCTTCAGCCTGGTGCCCATCCTGGTCGGCGATGCGCCGGACGAGTCCGTGGCGGAATTGCTCGAGGCGCTGTGGGGCGGGCCGGAGACCCTGATCGTGATCAGCTCGGATCTGTCGCATTTCCTGCCCTATCGTCAGGCGCAGTGGATCGACCGCTCGACCGTGGAACAGATGGTCGGGTTGCTGCAGGGTATCAATCACGAGCAGGCCTGCGGCGCAACGCCGGTCAATGGTCTGTTGCTGGCCGCACGCCGACACCTGCTCAAGCCGCGGCTGCTCGACCTGCGCAACTCCGGCGACACGGCGGGCGACCGCAGTCGCGTCGTCGGCTACGCCAGCATCGCCTTCTGCGAACCGGAGACCTCGCCCCATGCCCGACACTGATCTCGGCGCCCTGTTGCTGGGCCTTGCCCGCGCTGCGATCGCGCACCAGCTTGGGCTTGGGCCCCGCCCCGTACCGCCGCCTGATCCAAGGCTGGACGAACGCGGCGCGACCTTCGTCACGCTGACCCTGGACGGTGACTTGCGCGGTTGCATCGGCAGCCTGCGCCGCACCCGAAAACTGGGCGAAGACGTGATTACGAATGCGATCGCGGCGGCCAGCACGGATCCGCGCTTTGCGCCCCTGTCGCGCTCCGAGTTCGATCGCGTCGCGGTCGAAGTCTCGCTGCTCAGCGAACCGGAGTTCATCGACTTCGACACCGAAGCGAGCCTGCTGCGGCAGATCAGACCACAGACAGACGGGCTGATCCTGTTCGCCGGCTGCCGAAGCGCTACCTTTCTGCCCCAGGTGTGGGCGCAGTTGCCCGAGCCTGCGGATTTTCTTGACGCCCTCAAGCGCAAGGCCGGGCTACCCGTCGAACGCCCGGTGGACGGCCTGATGGCGGCCCGCTACTCGGTGCGCAAGTGGCACGAACCCGAGCCGGAGCCCCTATGAGCACCCAGGATGACCCTGCCCGCAGCAGCGCGGCAAACCACCCCGCACTTTACTGGCACGCGCTTGAGGATGGGCGCATCCAGTGCGACCTGTGCCCACGCTACTGCAAGCTGCACCCCGATCAGCGCGGCGCCTGCTTCGTGCGCATGCGTGAGGGTGACGGCATCGTTTTGACGACCTACGGCCGCAGCTCGGGGTTTTGCATCGATCCGATCGAGAAGAAGCCGCTCAACCACTTCTATCCCGGCAGCAGCGTGTTCTCGTTCGGCACCGCAGGCTGCAACCTCACCTGCAAATTCTGCCAGAACTGGGACATCTCCAAGTCACGCGACATGGACAGCCTGATGGACGCGGCCTCCCCCGATGAGATCGTTGCCACTGCGCTGCACCACGGCTGTCAAAGCGTCGCCTTTACCTACAACGACCCGGTGATCTTCGCCGAGTACGCGATGGACGTGGCGGACGCCTGCCATGCCGAGGGTCTGAAGACCGTGGCAGTGACCGCCGGCTATATCACCGAACTGGCGCGACAGGACTTCTTTGGCCGCATGGATGCAGCCAATGTCGACCTCAAGGGCTTCACTGACGACTTCTACCTCAAGCTGTGCGGGGCGCACCTGCAGCCGGTCCTCGACACACTGGTGTGGCTGCGCCATGAGACCGAAGTCTGGCTGGAATTGACCACGCTGCTGATCCCCGGGCAGAACGATTCGGACGCTGAACTCACCGCCCTGTCGCGTTGGGTGCGTGACGAACTGGGTGACGACGTGCCGCTGCACTTCACTGCCTTCCACCCCGATTTCAAGATGACCGACATCCCGTCCACTCCCGCGGCGACGGTGAGCCGGGCCCGGCGTATCGCGCTGGATCACGGGCTGAAGCATGTCTATACCGGCAACGTGCACGACACCACAGGCGACACCACCTTCTGCACGCATTGCAACAAGGCGTTGATCGTGCGCGACTGGTACGAAATTCGCAGCTACGTGCTGGACGCCGGGGGCTGCTGTCCGGATTGCGGCACACCGCTTGCGGGACGCTTCGGGGCAGTCGGCGCCGCCTGCGGAGAAGCCTTCGGCGCGCGACGCATTCCGGTCGCCATTCACCGGCGCTGAGCGGGTAGCTGGCGTCGCATGGCGTTGCGTGCTTCCTTGCTAGCGCCGGTCTCGTGTGCAATGCTCGGTCCGTCGAAATTCCAGGCCGTCGCGGCCTTGCCATCGTGAAGTTGCGCCACACGCTCATCAGTATCCCCACCGAAGGCGCCTGGCTTGAGGGCGTGCTTGCGCATGCACCCGATGTGCGCGGGCTAGCCCTGGTGCCGGACGCGGACTTCTATCGTCCGCCACGAATCGATGACACTCACGTCGCACGTCAATTGCAGGCCGCAGGCTTTGCCACGATGACCCTCAATCTGCTCACGCGACATGAAGCCGCACACGACCCGGACGCCAGCTACAACGTCGCCCGCCTGAATCGGCGCCTGCTGGATGCCATGGACTGGATCCGCCATCAGCCCGCGCTGACCCCACTTGGCATCGGCATCGTCACTGCAGGCAAGGGTTGCGCAGCGGCCGTGCGGGCTGCCATCGCCCAACCCGAACGTATCTCTGCCATCGTCTGCCTGGCAGGTCGTGCCGATCTTGCCGGTGCTGCGCCGCTGCGCGCCCTGAGCACGCCGATACGCTTCGTCGTGGATACTGACAGCCCGGAGGCCGCGATCTGTCGTCGTGCCTTCGAGCTGATTCCACGCACTGCGCGAGACTGGGTCGAGCCCGATGCGGCAAGCGCCGACCGGCCCCATCCCGAACATGCCGTGCTTGCCGCCCAATGGCTGCAGCGCCACCTGCCGCCACCACGCTCGCCCGAGGTCGAAGCGACGCCCGCCTCGGCCTGACTGCCTCAGCCTGATTGCGTGCCAAAAGCAGGCATGGCTGCGCGATCACCCGGCGTGATCCCCTATACTCTCCGCTCTGACCGGAACCGGCCCCAAGGCTGAAGTTCGGCCATTTTCCGTTCACTGCCACGCCTGCCCCGATGCCCAGCCCCTCCCCCAGCCCCATCAGTTCGCTGCTGCCTGCCCTGTCCCGCCTTGTGCTGCCTCGCGCTGGCGCTCGGGTCGATCTACCGCCGCTGTCGGGCTCGGCAGACGCCGTGGCCATCGCCCACCTGGCCGAGCGCGCACACCGTCTGCTGGTGATTACCGCCAATCCGCTGGACGCTCAGCGTCTGCAGGACGAGATCGCCTGGCTTGCGCCAGCGCTGCGCCTGCACCTGTTGCCCGACTGGGAAACCCTGCCCTACGACAACTTTTCGCCACACCAGGATTTGATCTCGGAGCGGCTGTCGTCGCTGTACGCGATCAGTCGCGGCGAAACCGATGTCGTGCTGGTGCCGGCCTCGACCGCGCTGTACCGGATGGCGCCACCTTCGTATCTGGCGGCGTATACCTTCTTCCTCAAGCAAGGCGAACTGCTCGACGTGGAGCAGTTCAAGGCTCAGATGGCCGTGGCCGGCTATGCCCACGTCACCCAGGTCGTCAGCCCCGGTGAATTCTCGGTACGCGGTGGGCTGGTGGACCTGTTTCCGATGGGGTCACCGCTGCCTTTTCGCATCGACCTGTTCGACGACGAGGTCGAGAGCATCAAGACCTTCGACCCCGACACCCAGCGCACCGTCTACCCGACCAAGGAAATCCGTCTGTTGCCGGCGCGCGAGTTTCCGCTCGATGACGCCGGCCGGGCCCGCTTTCGCAGCCGTTTCCGCGAAACCTTCGAGGGCGACCCAACACGCGCCGCGATCTACAAGGATGTGTCGAACGGTATTGCGCCAGCCGGTATCGAGTACTACCTGCCGCTGTTCTTCGACGAAACCGCCACCCTGCTCGACTACTTGCCCGCCGACACCACCGTGCTGCTGCATCGCGACGTGCCGACAGCAATTGCCGAGTTCTGGCGTGACACGCGCTCGCGCCACGACCTGCTTAAAGGCGACCGCACTCGGCCGGTGCTGCCGCCCGAGCAACTGTTCCTGAGCGACGAGGCCTTCTTCATCGCCCTCAAGGACCGGCCCCGCTTGTCCCTGGGTGTCGGTACCGGCGATGCAATCGCACAGCCGCTGCCCGAGCTCGCGGTGGAACGCAAGGCGACCGACCCGCTGCACCGGCTCAAAGCCTTTCAGGCCGGTTTCGGCGGCCGTATCCTGCTGCTGGCGGACTCGCCGGGCCGACGCGAGACGATGGCGGAGTACCTTGCCGAATACGGCGTCAAGGCTGAAGCAACGGCTGACTTCGGCGCCTTCATCGATGGTGAAGCCCGTCTCGCGCTGGGCGTTGCGCCGCTCGCCACAGGTTTTCTGCTGTCCGAAGCCGACCTCGCGGTCGTCACCGAGACCGAGCTCTACGCCGCCACTGGGCGTAGCCGCGTGCGCCGCGACAGCCGCAAGGCGGCGACGATGGAAGGCTGGCTGCGCGACCTGTCCGAACTCAAGATCGGTGACCCGGTGGTGCACGTCTCACACGGTATCGGCCGCTACCTTGGGCTGATCCACATGAACCTCGGCGAAGGTGACACCGAATTCCTGCACTTGGAGTACAACGGCGGCGACAAGCTCTACGTCCCGGTATCGCAGTTGCACGTCATCACCCGCTATGCCGGCGCCGATCCCGAGAGCATCGATCTGCACCGGCTCGGCTCCGGGCAATGGGAGAAAGCGAAGAAGAAGGCGGCGATGCAGGTGCGCGACACCGCCGCCGAACTCCTTGCCCTCTACGCCCAGCGCGCTGCCCGCCCCGGCCACCGCTTCGATTTCAAGCAGCACGACCTGGAGGCCTTTGCCGAAGGTTTTGGTTTCGAGACCACGCCCGACCAGCAGACGGCCATCGACGCGGTGATTGCCGATATGAAATCGGGCCGGCCGATGGACCGCCTGGTGTGCGGCGACGTCGGTTTCGGCAAGACCGAGGTGGCGCTGCGTGCAGCCTTCATCGCCGTCGCCGATGGCAAGCAGGTGGTGGTGCTGTGCCCCACGACCCTGCTCGCCGAGCAGCATTACCAGACCTTTGCCGACCGTTTTGCCGACTGGCCGATCAAGATCGCCGAGTTGTCACGCTTCAAATCCGCCAAGGAACAGGCCGAGTCGCTGGTACAACTCGGCGAGGGCAAGGTCGACATCATCATTGGCACCCACCGCCTGCTGCAGAAGGATGTGGTCTTCAAGCGCCTCGGCCTGGTGATCATCGACGAAGAGCACCGCTTCGGCGTCCGCCAGAAGGAGTCGCTCAAGCAACTGCGCCGCGAGGTCGACATCCTCACCCTGACCGCAACGCCGATTCCGCGCACCCTGGGGCTGGCGATGGAGGGGCTGCGCGAATTTTCGGTCATCGCCACCGCGCCGCAAAAGCGCCTGGCGATCAAGACCTTCGTCCAGCCCGCGAGCCGTGGCGTGATCCGCGAGGCAGTGCTGCGCGAGTTCAAGCGCGGCGGCCAGGTGTACTTCCTGCACAACGAGGTCGACACCATCAACAACGTAAGGAACGATCTGGAGGAGCTGCTGCCCGAGGCGCGCATCCTGGTCGGCCACGGCCAGCTGCCCGAGCGCGAACTCGAACGGGTGATGCGCGAGTTCACCCAGCAGCGCGCTAACCTGCTGCTGTGCACGACGATCATCGAAACCGGCATCAACATCCCGACTGCCAACACCATCATCATGAACCGCGCCGACCGCTTTGGCCTGGCGCAGTTGCACCAGCTGCGCGGCCGCGTCGGTCGCTCGCATCACCAGGCCTATGCTTACCTGCTGACCGATGCCAACGCCAAGCCCACGGCCCAGGCCCAGAAGCGGCTCGAGGCGATTGCGATGATGGAGGAGCTGGGCTCGGGCTTCTACCTGGCGATGCAGGACCTGGAGATCCGGGGGGCCGGCGAGGTGCTGGGTGAAAACCAGTCGGGCGAGATCCAGCAGGTGGGCTTCAGCCTCTATACCGAAATGCTCAAGCGCGCCGTCAGGGACCTGCAGGCGGGCAAGGAGCCCGACCTGTCGCAGCCGCTCGACGTGGTGTCCGAGATCAATCTGCACACCCCTGCCCTGATGCCGACTGACTACTGCCCCGACGTGCAGGAACGCCTGACGCTCTACAAGCGGCTAGCCAACTGTGACACCGACGACGATTTGCGCGCGCTGCAGGAAGAACTCATTGACCGCTTTGGCGAACTGCCGCCACAGACCGTGGCGCTGATCGAAACCCATCGTCTGCGCATGCTGGTGAAGGGCTACGGCGTGCACAAACTTGATGCGTCCGAGGCGCAGATCAGCGTGCAGTTCGCCAAGGACGCACCGATCGATCCGGTCAAGGTGATCTTCCTGATCCAGAAGGATCGCAGCACCAAGATGGCCGGCCCGGAAAAACTCGTGCGCCGCGCCAGCCTGCCGAACCTGAAGGAGCGCGTGAAAGCGGTACGCGATCTACTGGACGCGGTAAAAGCCTGAACATCCGGAGCACACATGCTGATCAACTGCATCGCCTATCAGAACGGCCACAAACAGGCGAGCATCCCGGTCGAAGGTATCCGCGGAGCGCTCCAGCGGCCCGATACGTTCGTCTGGGTGGCGCTGCAGGACGCCACCGCGGAAGAGCTGGCGACGATGAAGGACATCTTCAGCCTGCACGAACTCGCCATCGAGGATGCCAATCACGGCCATCAAAGGCCGAAAGCCGAGGAATACGATGACGAGCTGTACGTCGTCATGCACCTCGTCGAGGAGCGCGAAGGCGCGCTGATGCTCGGCGAGCTGCATGCCTTCGTCGGTGCCAACTACATCCTGTCGGTGCGCAACCGCAGTGAACAGGAGTTCAAGTCGGTACGTGCGCGCTGCGAACGCGAGCCGAAGATGCTGGCCAAAGGCCCCGGCTACGTGCTGTATACCTTGATGGATGCGGTGGTGGACCGCTACTTCCCGCTAATCGAGGGGTTCGAACACGAACTCGAGACCATGGAAGATCGCATCTTCACCAAGGGTGCCGCGCGCTCGAACATCCGTCGCCTGTACCGCCTGAAACGCAAGCTGACCGTGCTCAAGCATGCGGTGTTGCCGCTGCTTGAAGCTGCCAGCAAATTGCACAGCGGGCGGGTGCCGGAGGTCTGTGCCAAGAGCCGGCATTACTTTCGCGACGTGTTCGACCACCTCACCCGGCTCAACGCCTCGCTCGACGGCATTCGCGAAACGCTCCACACCGCGATCCAGGTCAACCTGTCGATGGTCACGATCGATCAGACTGAAGTCAGCAAGCGGCTCGCCGCATGGGCGGGGATCTTCGCCGTGGCGACCGCCTTTGCCGGCATCTGGGGGATGAACTTTCGCCACATGCCGGAGCTGGATTGGGAGTACGGCTACCTGTTCAGTCTCGCAGTGATTGCTGGCACCAGTGCGGTGCTGTGGTGGCGGTTCAGGAAAGCAAAATGGTTATGATAGGCTTGGCCTCGACTCACTCAGTGGCGGTGGCCCCGTGGCGTCGATCGCAGCGATCGCGCCGTCATTGATGTAATCGGCTCAACAGCGGAGGTCCGGGCGTTTGCATGATTGAGAAGGCAGGACCGATGTCGAATCCGATCATTCCCGCGCTGGATGCAGAGCGTCCAGCGACGGTAGCGCCAGACTCCGGACCGGGCACCGATGCAGCGGCTACGGGGCGGGTCGTCGGAATTCGGGGCGGCGTGGTTGACGTACTATTCGCCGGAACATCGCCGCGTATCCATGATCTGCTGTACGCCGCCAAGCTGGCCCTGGAAGTCACGTCACTGCTCGACAACGGCGCAGTTCGCTGCATGGCACTGGCACCAGTGCGGGGCCTGGGGCTGGGCATGCCGGTGCGGGCAACCGGAGCACCGATCCAGGTTCCGGTGGGTAATGCCGTACTGGGGCGCATGCTGAATGTATTTGGCGAACCCATGGACGGCAAGCCAGCCCCGGCCACCTCTGTCCGGCGCTCCATCCACCAGCCTCCCCCGGCGCTTGAAGACCGCGTGGTGCACGGCAATATCCTCGAAACCGGTATCAAGGCCATCGATCTGCTGTCGCCCATCGAGCGTGGCGGCAAAACGGGTCTGTTCGGCGGGGCTGGCGTGGGCAAGACCGTGCTGATCACCGAACTGATCAACAACACGGTGCAGCACTATCAGGGCGTCAGCTTGTTCTGTGGCATCGGCGAACGCTCGCGCGAAGCCGAAGAGCTCTATCGCGAGATGGGCGACGCCGGGGTGCGGGACAAGACCGTGATGCTGTTCGGCCAGATGAACGAGGCCCCCGGGGTGCGTTTTCTGGTGGGCAAGACAGCGCTCACAATGGCGGAGTATTTCCGTGATGACCAGCAGCAGGACGTGCTGCTGCTGATCGACAACATCTTCCGCTTCGTGCAGGCTGGCTCTGAATTGTCGGGGTTGATGGGGCGCATGCCTTCGCGGGTGGGCTACCAGCCCACGCTGGCGACGGAGCTGGCCTCACTGCAGGAGCGCATTACCTCGACCCGCAATGGCGCGATCACGTCGATTCAAGCCGTCTACGTGCCCGCCGATGACTTTACCGACCCTGCTGCTGCCCACATTTTCTCGCACCTTTCGGCCTCGGTGGTGCTGTCGCGCAAGCGCGCCAGTGAGGGGCTCTACCCGGCCGTCGACCCACTGGCGTCAGCCTCGGTCATGCTGACCCCCGCCGTGGTCGGGCAGCGTCATTACGATATCGCCCGGGCGGTGCGGCGCACCCTGGCCGAATATGAGGATCTGCGCGACATCATCGCGATGCTGGGCATGGAAGAGCTGTCGACCGCAGACCGCGCCACGGTGGCGCGGGCGCGCCGACTAGAACGCTTTCTCACCCAGCCCTTCTTCACCACCGGCGCGTTTACCGGCACCGATGGCAAACGGGTGGCCATTGCAGACACGCTGAACGGCTGCGAAACAATCCTGAGCCAGACGCAGTTTGACGATAACGAAATGGACTACTACATGATCGGCTCGCTGCAGGATCTGGAGACCCGCGCATGAGCCTGGCCGATGCCATGCGGGTCACGCTGCGCCTGCCAACGCGAACGCTGTTCGAAGGCAGTGCACGGCAGCTGTATGCGGTCGCCGAGAACGGCGCCTTTGGCATGCTGCCCAACCACGTTGATTTCGTCACCGCACTGGTGCCTTCGGTGCTGATCCTGACCGCCACGGACGGCACGGAAAGGTTTTTCGGCATTGATGAGGGCATTTTGGTCAAGAAAGCTCACCAGGTGGATATTGCAATCCGTCGCGGCGTTCAGGGTACAGATCTCGACTCGCTGAATGAAACGATACAGGCCAGCTTCGTTGAAGTGGACGAAGAGGAACGGGTCGCCCGATCGGCGCTGTCCCGCCTTGAAGCCGGCATCGTGCGCCGCTTTGGCGACTTGCGGAAACCTGTCGCATGAAACCGAAACACGACCGCTCTGCCGACGATATCCGCCGCAGTGCCGAGCGCATGAAGCGGGCCCGGAGCGAACCGGGCTTCAGCCCGCTGCGCGGATTGGGCGCCTTCGGGATGATCGGCTGGTCCATCGCCGTGCCGACCGTGGGTGGCGCGCTGTTGGGCATATGGCTGAACCGGGTGGCCCCGCAGACTTTTTCCTGGCCCATTGCCTTGATTCTGGGCGGCGCCGTGATCGGAGTGATGATCGCCTGGAGCTGGGTCAGCAAGGAAGTGCAGGATCGTGAGGCTCAGCATGGGAATGGGCACATGAATGGGCACATCGGGGACGTGAAGCACAAGGGAGACGAGCGGTGATGAGCATTGGCTGGGAAGCGCTGCTGCTGGGGTTTACGGTCGGCGTGTCCGCCAGCATGTTGTTTTTTGCCGGCCTGGCCTGGGGAATGCGGCTGGCATTACGCTCGGTGCGGCCCGGGCCAGTGCTGCTGCTCAGTTCGCTGTGCCGGATTGCCGTGCTACTGGGCGTCGGCTTCTGGGTAACCGCAATCGGAGACAAGGTCTGGTCACTGGTCGGCTACGCCGTGGGCTTTTTTCTGGTGCGCCTGGCTGCGGTACTGTGGGCGAGGACGGCACGAATACCCGGCCAGGCCGAACGGGAGGGCGTGTAATGCAGCTGACCCCGGACGAGCGCATTGTGTTTTCAGCCTGGGGCCTGGAGGTGAATGCCACCATCGTCAACACCTGGATCGTGATGGCGCTGCTGGTGGGGATCTCCATGCTCATTACCCGCAATCTACGTGCCGACGTCCCGCCCAATCGCTGGCGCACGGCGCTGGAGCTGATCGTGAAGGTGATTCAGGGCCAGATTGAAGAGATCACGCAGAAATCGGCGCGCCACGTCATGTACTTCGCGGGCACCCTTTTTCTGTTCATTGCGCTGTCCAACATCTTGTTGGTAATCCCCGAGTTTTCACCGCCCACTTCTTCATTGTCCACGACAGTGGCGCTGGCGCTGTCGGTGTTGGTCGCGGTGCCATTGTTCGGCATCGGGAGCCGCGGCTTGAAGGGCTATCTGAAGAACTACATCGAGCCCTCGGTGATCATGCTGCCGTTCAACATCATCGGCGAAATCTCCCGCGGCATTTCGCTGGCCATCCGCCTCTACGGCAACGTCATGAGCGGGGCCGTAATCGCCGGCATCCTGCTGGGTGTTGCGCCATTCTTTTTCCCGGTGGTGATGGACATGCTGGGATTGTTGACCGGCCTGATCCAGGCCTACATCTTTGCCATTCTGGCAACGGTTTATATTTCATCGGCAACGGCAGACCCACAATCGTCTGCACCTGAAGAGGACAAATCATGACGGATCTCGCCATCATCGCGGCCATTTCGATTTTCACCGCCGGCCTGACGGTGTCGTTCGGCGCACTCGGCCCCGCGCTTGGTGAAGGACGGGCCGCTGCGGCCGCGATTGCAGCGATCGCCCAGCAACCGGATGCCGCCCCTACCCTGTCGCGCACCCTGTTTGTCAGCCTGGCGATGATCGAATCAACCGCCATTTACTGCTTCGTGGTGGCCATGATTCTCATTTTTGCCAACCCTTTCTGGGACGCAGTACGGGTTGCCGCAGGCAGCCAGTAGCGGCATCCACACCAGGCACGATGCCAGAACCGATTCGCCAAACAGGGCACATACATGTCCATTGACTGGATTACCGTTATCGCGCAGATCGCCAATTTTCTGCTGCTGGTCTGGCTTCTGAAACGCTTTCTTTACCGCCCGATCCTTGATGGCATCGACGCCCGCGAGGCGGAGATTGCCCGGCGCATGGCAGAAGCCGGACAAGCACAGAAAATAGCGCAGGCGGCGGAGGCGGAGTATCGCAAACAGCAGGCGCAACTGCTCTCGGACCGCAATGCAATGGTTGACCAGGCACTCAGCGCATCTGAAAACCAGCGCGACACCCTGCTGGCCGACGCCCATGCCAAACTCGAGCAAGAGCAAAAAGACTGGCACACGCATCTGGAGCGCGAGCGCCACCGATTTACCGCCCAACTGCAACGGGCTGGAGAAGGCGCATTGCTGGAGCTGACGCGCAAGGCGCTGCGCGACCTGGCGGACGCAAGTCTGGAAGAGGCCATCGCCCGCCATGCAGGCGCGCGCCTGCAGGCGCTTGCCACTGAGCTGGGACATGCCGCCGGCGACAGCAGCGAGGCGGTAGCCACCACCCGCGAGGCCCTGGCCGACGCCGCGCAGGCGCAGATCCAGACCGATCTGGACACGCTGCTGCCAGGCTTGAAGCTGCGGTTTGAAATCGACCCACATCAGGCACCCGGCCTGATCCTGCGGGTCGGCGGCGCCCAGGTAGCGTGGACCGTCGACAGCTACATTGATGAGTTTGAGGCGCTGTTGAATGACCGCCTGGCGGCGGGCGCGTCTGGCCGGATGCAAACCAATGGCGGATAAGGCCCCCACTGCCGACCTCGCTCACGAGCTGTCCGGCAAGCCCGTAGGTGACCGGTTCGACGACGGCTTTGACGCGCAATTCAAGGGCTGGGTCGCAAGGCTGCTCGCAAGCCCTGCACCCACACCGGTACTGACCGAAGTCGGCAGGGTGACCGAAGTGGGAGACGGCGTTGCCGTGGTCTCGGGCCTGGCCCGTGCTCTGGCTGACGAGCTGCTGGTGTTTGCCTGCGGCGTTCAGGGCATCGTGCTGGACCTGGAACCTGGCCGTCTGGGCGTCATCCTGCTGGGCCCATCCGAGCTCATCACCCTGGGCGAAGACGTACGCCGCACCCGCAAGGTGGTCAGCGTGCCGGTCGGGCCTGCACTGCTGGGCCGGGTCGTGGATGCAATGGGCCGTCCGCGGGATGGCCTGGGCACGATCACCGCCGTGGCCGAACACCCGATCGAAGCAGAGGCGCCAGGCATCCTCAGCCGCTCTGCCATTTTCCGGCCGCTGGCCACGGGCATCAAGGCGATTGACGCCGCCGTTCCGGTAGGACTGGGCCAGCGCGAGCTGATCATCGGTGATCGACAGACCGGCAAGACGTCGATTGCCATTGATGCCATCTTGAATCAGGCCCATTCAAAGCTCACGTGCATCTATTGCGCCATTGGCCAGCGCGGCGATGCGGTGTCCCGGGCCATCGCAGCCCTCAAGAAGGGCAACATGATGGCCCGCAGCCTGGTGATCTCCGCCGGAGACGAGGAACCGCCGGGTTTGGCCTATGTGGCACCCTATGCCGCGATGGCCATGGCCGAGTATTTTTCCGACCAAGGGCAGGATGTACTGGTGGTGTTTGACGACCTCACCCACCACGCCCGCTCCTACCGGGAGCTGTCATTGCTGTTGCGCCGACCACCGGGGCGGGAGGCCTTTCCCGGCGACATTTTCTATGTCCATGCGCGCCTGCTCGAGCGCGCCGGACAGTTCACCCCGGAGGCCGGAGGGGGCTCGATCACCGCCTTGCCCGTGGTGGAAACCCAGGCCGAGAACCTGTCGGCCTACATCCCGACCAACCTGATTTCGATCACCGATGGCCAGATCTATCTATCGCCGCGGCTGGTACGCAAGAACCAGTTCCCCGCCGTGGATCTGGGGCTGTCTGTTTCCCGCGTCGGCGGCAAGGCCCAGAGCCGTGCGCTGCGCGAGGTGGCCGGCAATCTGCGGGTCACGCTGTCACAGTTTGAAGAGCTGGAAGACTTTGCCCGGTTTGGCACGCGCCTGGATGACGTCACCCGGGCACGCCTGACCCGGGGTACAGCGGTTCGTTCCGCGCTGCGCCAGGCCGAGCGCGACCCAATGCCGGCCTTTGAACAGCTGGCAGTGCTGCTGGCAGCGATGGAAGGCCTGTTCGATGCTCTTGCCGAGCAACAGGTCAGCACCGCCATGACCCGTGTCCGGGCGGCCGCGCGCAAGGACCTGCAGGTGATCGGCGACCGCATCAGCGAAGATCAGGCCCTGCGTCCTGAAGACCGCGAACTGATCATAGGGTCGGCACGCAACGCGCTGTCTGCGCCCGATAGCGCAAGCCCGAACGAGAGCGGGAATGACGCAAACGCTTGAAACGCTGTCGCGCCGGAGCGAGACCCTGACCAGCATCCGCGGCATCGTCCATACGATGAAAACGCTGTCGGCCATCAACGCCATGCCGTATGAACATGCCGCGCGCTCCATCGAGGCCTACCACCGTGCCATCCTGCAAGGGTTTGCCGCCTTCGCTCACCGGACCGGCACGATCTCTCTGGGCACAGAGGATGCCGCCGAGCACTGGGTGGTGGTTTTTGGTTCCGACCACGGGCTGTGTGGCAACTACAACGAGACGCTGGCCGCCGTGGTGCAACATCACTGCGAGGCACAAACAAGCAGGAAACCCCGCCTGCTGTGTATCGGCGCCCAGATGAACGACGCCCTGGTCGATCAAGGTCTGGCGCCCGAGGCCACTTTGCTACCGCCGGCCTCAGCCGAAGGCATCGGCCGTCTGGCGGGGGATATTGTCACGCGGCTCGACGGCATCAGCCGGGGCCTGCCCCTGTATCGAATCACCGTCACGCTGGCGTTTACCCAGCGTGGCGAACACGGCGCACGCGACCCCATCACCCGGCGCCTGCTGCCCCTGGAACCGAATTTGTTACAGCACGACAGGCGCTGGGATTCGCGCACCCTGCCCGACTACAGCATGGCGCCGGACGCCCTGCTCGCCTCGCTGATCCGCAGCCATATTTTCGCCAGCGTATTCCGCGCCTCGGCCGAAGCCATGGTCACCGAAAACGCCGCGCGGCTGGCGCTGATGCAACAAGCCGAACAGTCGGTTGACGATCGCCTGGAAGAGGTCAAAGGCGAGCTGAGATCCGTCCGACAGACTGAAATCACCAACGAGCTGATGGATGTGATCATTGGCTTTGAAGCACTGCAGAAGAAGCGCAAAAGCTGCACGAGCGCCTGAGCCCGGCCTCGTTGACAAGGTGCCAACGGTGATTCGACGCGCGTCGCAAAACCTTTCGAGAACGGGGCCAGCCGCACTTCGGGTTGGCGGGAGTGTTCGGGTGAATTCTGCAGGGCCGACTATTTTGTGGTGTGACCTCAACCCACATGCGAATCGAATACCGTAAGCTTCCTTGCGCTTCGTGAGCCGCCCCCGAGAAGCACAGCAACATCGAGCGTTGCTTATCTCGCCTCCGTTACCGCGACCCCCATGGAGCGCAGGAGGAATTTCCCCCTGCAGTTTCCAGATGTGCCGAATCCGATGTCTGCTCAGTTCGAAATTCGCCCGATGAGCGCCTGAGTGCTC
>DAORUJ010000024.1:0-30914 GCA_035433105.1 Thauera sp. | reverse complement strand
CGGCCAGCCCGACGAGCTTCTTTCAGCTCCCCGAGATCCGCTTCGGCCTCATCCCAGGCGCCGGTGGCTGCGTCAGCATCCCACGCCGGATCGGGCGCCAGCGCACGGCCTATCTCGCACTGTCGGCACGCCGCATCAACGCCGCCACCGCCCTCGAATGGGGGCTGATCGACGAGATCGTGGCGCCCGCTGCATAGCCCCCCGCATCCCACGCATCAACCGCCCTCGCGCTTGCCAACGACGCTGTTGTCAGCCCTCGCCCGCTGTCTAGACCGCGTGCAGCACGCGGCCGCGGCCAACGGTAAGCCGTACGCGTACGCTCGCCAAATCGTCGAACAGGCTCTCCCATGACCGGTCCAGCACGCACAGGTCCGCCACCGCGCCGGTCTCGATCGGTCTGCACTCACCTCCCGGCCGCAGCGGGTGTGAGGCATACAAGCGCAACACACCCCCTGCCGTGAGGCGTTCGTCGGCACCGAGCAGATGGCCGGCGCGGGTCGTTCGTTGCAGCGCGCTCGCCATCGCCCGCCAGGGGTCGGGGTCACCGTAGGGGGCGTCCGAACCGGCGCCGAGCGCAACACCGGCCGCGACGAAACTGCGCGCCCGGTACAGCGCCGGGATGTCCCGTGCCGGCAAGGCGGACAGATAGGCATCACCGCGCTCGAATACGAAGTGTGGCTGGGTGACGACATGCAGCCCGGCATCGCGAACCAGCGCCACCGCCTCGGGCGTTGCCAGCGCGGCGTGCTCCAGCCGGTCGCCGGCGCGCACGCCTGCAGTCTGCAGGGCCGCCACCGCAAACATCAGCTCGGCCAGCGTCACGCAGTGCACGGCGACCGGCCGTCCGACGTCATGGCTTTGCCGGATCCGCTCGCAGCTGGCATCGAAGTCCGGCAGGTCTGACTCACGCAGGTGAATCTTGGTCGGGCCCACGGCAAGCCCGGGCCGGCTCCACGAAACATCAAGTGCGGCGCTACCCATCATCAACACGTCCTGCAGCAACGCTCCGCGCTCGCGCTCGAGGGCGAAATGCCGAAACTCGGCAAGCGCATTGCCCGGGCTGGCATCAGTCACACCGGTGATGCCCATCCGCGCCAGCCGCCGGCTGACCTCGTCCAGCGCCGGCATGCTGCCACCAAGCCGTTCGCGTATCCAGTGATCGGCCCCGTACAGCCGCCCGCTTAACGCGCCATCACGACGCTCGAAGGGGTCGCTACCGCTCGCAGTGCCGTCATCAACCCCCATCCGCCGCAGCGCCGCCGAATTGAAGATCCAGAGCTGGCCGCTGCGATGCTGAATGCGTACCGGGCGGTGTGGTAGCACGCGGTCGAGCCAGGCGCGATCGATTTCGCCCGCCACCGACTCGTGGTAGCCCACGCCTCGAATCCAGCCCTCGCCCGTGCTTGCGGCGTGGCCGACGAGCGCCTGTGCCAACGCCGCGGCATCATTGAGTTGCGGGGGGCCACAGTGCACCGAGTCGAGCGCGGCCGCGTAAGCCAGAAGATGCAGGTGATGATCGTGCAGACCGGGAAGCACGGCAGCGCCGGCAGCATCAAAAACGTCCTCGCCCGGCAGCGGCCGCAAGTCGGGCGCGATGTCGACGATGTGCTCGCCGTCGATTCGCAGCGCCGTCCGGGTAGCGCTGCTCAGACTCGCATTGGTGATCAGCATGTCAGCAGCTCAGCCAGCGCGGCCGTGTCCGCGCCATGGGGACGTGCCTGCGGTGCAGCGGCCGGTACCACTGGCCGGCAATCCGTCAGTCCCGCCCTCAGAGCCTCGGTGTGCCAGCGTTCGGCACGCGCCTGCAGCGCCTCGTCGCTTGCGGGCAGCTCCCACGCGGCACAGTGAGCGACGACATCGCGCATCGCCAGCGACACTAGGCAGCCGCCACCCGCAACATGTGCGCTCCACGCTGCAAGCGCCGCGTGCAGGCCGGTCAGTGGGTCGCCGATGGCGTCGCCGCAGAACGCCCACTGACCGCTGGTTCGCGCCAGCAGTGCGGACAAGCCGCCGGCCACACCGGCATCGTCGCCGAAGGCCACCCAGTTCGCCGCCGGCTCCTCGCGCCCATAGCCGGTGATGCTGATCCAGCTCAGGCCAGGGTGGCTGGCGACCAGTTCGTCCGCATGGATCCCGAGCTGGCGCAGCGCGCGCGGCCGGGAGGCGTCGATGACGATGTCCGCCCAGGCGATCAGCCGGCGCAGACAGGCAATCCCAGCCGGCGTGCCGAAATCGACCGCAACGCACTGCTTGCCTGCATTCATGAGATTGAAGAAATCCGGATTTCCCGATCGGGCGCCGTCCGGACGGCGGCTGCTTTCGACCTTGATCACCTGCGCGCCGAGCTGGCTGAGTATCTGCCCGCACAGGGGGCCGGCCCACAAGGACGACAGGTCGAGCACGCGTGGTCGGCGTCCATCGCGCGGCACCCTGGCGGGCACCCCGTGCTGGCGAATGTGGCACCAGGGCGAGGATATGGCCGGCAAATCAGCGGCGGCAACCGGCAGACCGATCAGGCGGGCGCGTTCCAGCGCGTCAGCCACCGGCTCGGTCGACAAAACGGCTGCCAGCGTATCCCAGTCGGCCACGTCCTGCCCTTCAAGCCACGCCGGCAAAAGCGTCCAGTCATCACTGCGGGCGAGATTGACCGCCAGCATGCCGTCGGCCGCGCGCAGCAGGCGGCAGCTGCCACCGGCCGATATTCGCCCCTGGCGACGCAAGCCAAGCAGGGCAGCCCGATGCGCGAGCATGTCCTCACCCCGGCTCCAGTCAGGCGGAAGGATTCCTCCGAGCGCGCGCAGTGCCTGCAGCACCCCGTTGGCGCAGGCCGACACCGGCGCGGGCAGCATACAACCCGCCTGGTGTCCGGCACCGGTCAGCCACATCAGTCCACTGCGCGCCCAGATGATGGCTGGCGGCGTATCTTCCGGCCCTGCCTCGGGCCGAACGTGGGCGCCCAACACCGACAACAGCGCCACCGCATAGCGGCTCGCGCAGCCCTCCCCGGCAAGGTCGAGGCTGCGCCCGGCAAGCAATGCGTCCCCAGACCCGCAGTACGGCAACGGTTCGGGTGCGCGGGGCGAACACCCCACCTCTTCCGAGGATGATGCCGGCCCCGGACCCATGACGAATCAGGCCGAAGCCGACAACTCGTCGCGCAGCACGCGGCGCAGGATCTTGCCCATCTCGTTATAGGGCAAGTGCTCGCGAAAGCTGATCACGGCAGGCACGCGCGACGAGCGCAGGCGCTCGCGCACCCAGCCCTGCAATTCGGCGCGTAGCGCCGCTTCATCGATCTTCACGCCCGGATTGGTCACGACCGCTGCACCAACGCTTTCGCCCCACTCCTCGTCCGGAATGGCCACCACGGCGACATCGACGATCGCGGGATGCTGACGCAACACGTCTTCGATCTCGCCCGGTGAGATGTTCTCGCCACCGCGAACGATGACGTCGTCGGCACGGCCGTCGAGGTAAAGAAAGCCGTACTTGTCCTGGTAGCCGCGGTCGCGGGTCGGGAACCAGCCGTTTGCATCCAGCAGGCTGCCAATGCCCAGGTACTCGCCCGCCACCTGCCCACCGCGGACGAACACGTCGCCCACTTCGTCGACGGGCAAAGCCTTGCCATCCTCGTCGCGGATCTCGATTTCCACCGCATCGATCGGACGCCCCACCGAATGCAGGCGCTTGCGCACCGCCGGGTCGGCACTGTTGAAGCCTTCACGGTGGCCCTCGGGATCGAGCAGCGCGATCGTGGAACTGGTTTCGGTCAGGCCGTAGGCGTTGGTGAAGTCCACCGTGGGCCAGAGTTGCATCGCTCGCTCGATGACCGGTGCTGGCATCTTGCCGCCGCCATAGGCGAGCGCACGCAGCGCGGGCAGCGTCGCATCCGCACCCGAGGCATCGATGTACTCGATGACGCGTGACAGCATCGTGGGCACGACGAAGGCGTTGGTCACCTTCTCGCGCTGGCAGGTTTCGAGCCAGCTCTGACCGTCGAAGTTGGATAGCTGGACCATGCGTCGGCAGGCGTAGGTCGAGCTCAGAACTGCCGAGATCCCGGCGATGTGGTAAGGCGGCACGGCAACGAGAACGGCGTCGTGCTCGTCGGCTGCGCCGAATTCAACCGTGCCGAGGATGTAGCTCATCAGGTTTTCATGGCGCAGCACAGCGGCCTTGGGCGCGCCGGTGGTGCCGCTGGTGAAGAGCTGCACCGCCACCGCGTCGGGGTCGGCCTGTGCCGGCTCCGGATCGGCGCCGCCAGCGCCAAGCGCGTCGCGCAGGAACTGCTCGCGATCCACCACCGTGAACCCGGCCGGCACCTCGACCCCGTCGAGCAGCTTCGGATCGGCGATCAGCCAGGCAGGGGTGATGCGCTCGAGCAGGGCCTGGATCTCAGGCTTGGTGAGGCGGTAATTCATCGGCACATAGGACAGGCCGGCGCAGGCTGCGGCGTACAACGCCACCGGTGCGGCCAGACTGTTGATGTCCAGCACGCCGACATGGCGGCAGCCACTGGCACGGATCTGCGCGCCTGCATGCCGCGCCGCCTTCAACAGCGTGCCGTAGGTCATCGACTGCTCGCCGCAGGTCGCGGCGACGCGGTCCGGATGGCATTCCGCCGCCATCTCGAGCGTCATCAGGATGTTCATGCGCTCAGTCCGAAGAAGGCAGGGCCTTGGCCTGCTTCACGCCAAGGAGCGCACCGTCGATCGACAGGCTGCCCTTGCCGCCCTTGGTGCATAGCAACTCAAAACGGTCGTCGGCATCGGTGTAACGTTTGCCCACCAGCGTGCCCTGCGCAAACGCCTCGCTCGGCGCCACGCCGGCAGGCTTGTCAGCCGCCATCGGAATCATCCCGGCGCCACCACACTCGAGGCTCACCTCAACCGCAGCCGCCCGAACGACCATCACTTCGGCGTCGCACACCGCACTTTTCAGACGCGAACCCGCCTTCAATGTACTCATTTTTGCATCCTCGAATGATCAAGGGTTAAGTGGAACTGCTGCGGCACCTCTCGCGAACTGATCAAGACTTCGTCGACGGCACCCGTGGGAGGATTCTGTTCGATGCAAGTCGATCGTTTCAACGCCTCATTGGACCACTGACCTGAATTGCGCTCGAATAGGCCGGATCAGAACTTGGGACCAGTCCCGGGGGGGCAATATTTTTTTTATCTTGCCCTCGGAGCAACGATTAGGCCGTGCCCGCCGAACGGACCGGATGCCATACGCCTCGTCGCCAGCCCCGCTCCCTCCAAGCCGCTGAACCTTCCCGGAAACGAGACAAGACATGACCAATCAGACACTTCCTCCGCTTTCGAGCCTGCGCGTGATCGAAAGCTCGATCCTCGGCCCAGCGGCGATCACCACCGCCCTGGGCGATCTGGGTGCCGACATCATCAAGGTCGAATCCCCCTCTGGCGACTACATTCGCGAAATGACCTGGCCGATCGTCGAGGGCGTTTCCTTGATGCATTACCACCTCAACCGCGGCAAGAAAAGCATCACCCTCGACCTCAAGAACGAAGCCGCGCGCGAGATCTACCGCGAACTCGTGCGCGGAGCCGACGTCGTCATCGAGGCGTCGAAGCCGGGCGCCCTGGCCCGCTATGGCCTGGGCTACGAGGACCTGCGCCAGATCAACCCGAAAATCGTATTCTGCACCGTATCGGGCTACGGCATGAGCGGCCCTTACAAAGACATGCCCTCGCACGGCATCGCCTATGACACCTGGAGTGGCGTGGTCAAGCCGGCGTACGACGACGAGGGTTTCTGCTACATCCCCGAGCACGTGGGCATCGGCATCAACGCCGCACCGCTGTTCGGCGGGCTGGCGGTGCTCGCCGGCGTGATCCGCGCCCGCGAGACGGGCCAGGGCTGCTTCATGGAACTGGCGCAGAGCGACGCCGCAGCAGCATTCGACTGGTACCGCAGCGAGAGCCACATGGCCTATGCACGGCCCGAGGACGTCGTCACCGGCAACAAGTCGGACAACTACGTGCGCCGCCCGGTGGCTACCGCAGGCATGAAGGAAGGCGTGCGCTACCAGCTCTATGAAAGCGCCGACGGCCACGTGCTGTTCATGGCCTCCGAACAGGCTTTCTGGAAGAACTTCTGCGCAGGTGTCGGCCGCACTGACCTGTTCGACAAGTGGCCAGGTTCGAAATATGCCGACCACGCGCGCGGCAACCGCGAGCTGCAGGCCATCCTGCGCGACATCTTCCGCTCCCGCAAGACACAGGAGTGGATCGATTTCGGCGTCGAGTTCAACACGCCGATTGCTCCGGTCAACACCCCGGCAAACATCGTGGACGACCCCCAGTTCAAGGACCGCCTCCGCATCATGCCGCACGACAAGCACGGCGCCGACATGCTCGGCTTTCCGGTCAAGTTCGTCGGCGAGCAGGAAGTCGACCCGAGCCGGGCGCCGACAGTCGGCGAACACACGGACGCGGTGCTGCAGCAGGTGCTAGGCTACGACGCGGCGCAGATCGCTGCCCTGCGCGAGAAAGGCGCGCTTGGCTGAGCACTGCCAGGCTCGTCAGGCAATGAAACACGAGCGGCCATATCGGATACTGCAATACAAAAGCGCATTCGGTATGGGCGCCTAGAATCAGAAACGTAATCACGGCTGGCGCCAGGCGCCCTTCGCCGAATCCCAGAACCCAGACGCCGGAGGCATCGACCCATGAACAGTCCCCTTCACACCACGCTCTGCGACAAGCTCGGCATCGAGTACCCGGTCGTGGCCTTCACCCACTGCAAGGACGTGGCCGTCGCGGTGATCAACTCCGGCGGTTTCGCCGTGCTCGGCGAGGCGCTGCACACCCCCGACGAGATCGCTGCCGACATCAAGTGGATCCGCGAACGCATCGGCGGCAAACCCTTCGGCATCGACCTGGTCCTGCCCTCGTCGGTGGCGGCAGAGACCAGCGTCGATGAACTGCTGGCGATGATCCCGCAGGAACAGCGCGACTTCGAGCAGCACATCAAGCAGAAGTACAACGTGCCCGACCCCAAAATCGCCCCCAACATCCACGTCTGGGGCGGACTGGACCAGAAGCGTGCCCTCGACCAGCTTGAGGTGGTCTTCGACGAGCGCGTGCCGGTGTTCGCCTCCGGCCTGGGCTCACCTGCCTTCCTCCTCAAGCGTGCGCATGAGCTCGGCATGCAGGTCTGGGGTCTGGTCGGCAAGCCGCGCCAAGCCAGGCGCCAGATCGAGGCCGGCACCGATGTCATCATCGCCCAGGGTTTCGATGCGGCGGGTCATACCGGCAACATCGGCACCTTCTCGATCGTCCCGCAGGTGGTCGACGCCGCACGCGGCACTGGAATCCCGGTGATCGCGGCGGGCGGCGTAACGACCGGTCGCCACCTGGCTGCCGCCCTCGCTCTGGGTGCCGACGGCGTATGGACCGGCTCGCTGTGGCTGACCTCGCGTGAATCCGACCTCAACATGCCGCTCAAGGAGCGCCTGCTCGAGGCCGAGACCGAAGACACGATGTATTCGAACTGCATCTCCGGCTACACCATGCGCACCACGCGCAGCCCGTGGCACGACGAATGGATGAGCGATGCGGCACCCGAGGTCCTGAAGCCGCCGCTGCAGATGATCCTGTCGTCCAACTACATTCAGGGTTCGCTCGACTACCAGCGCAAGGACCTGATGACCGAAGCCGCCGGCCAGGGCATCCACTACGTCAAGGAAATGAAGCCGGCGCGCCAGATCCTGTCCGACATCGTCGAGGAGGCACTTGATGTCTTCGACCGCTTCGCGGGATGAAGTCCCTTTGGGTGACGCTCCTTTGGGTGACGCCCCTTTTCGCAACGGCTTCGACTCCGCACTGACGGGGCTAGAAGCCGAATGCGACGGCGGCGGTCCGCTCGAAGGCACGCACTTCTCAGGTCGGCAGTATTTCACTGGCCGGCTGACCGGACACTACCGCGACTTTGGCCCCTATCCGTGGCGCTGGTATCTGTTGGATTCGCTCACGCGAAAACCTGACGGTTTCGCCCACGAGGCGGTCTGGTGCGATGGCGAGAGCCTGTATCCGGTGTCCAGCCCGGGCAAGTCGATCGAACAATATTGCAAAATGGAGTAAGCCATGCGAATCGTGGTGTGTGTGAAGGAAGTACTGGACCCCGCAGCCGTCAATAACTTCGCGCTTGCCGGTGGACTGACGATGAGTGCGGATGGGCGCCATCCCGAGGTCGCCGCAATTCCGCGCCTGATTAACGGCTACGACGAGCAGGCACTGGAAGCTGCACTGCGCCTGCGTGACGCGGGCCTGGATTGCCGCATCGTGGTCGTCACCATCGGTACCGAGGCCGCCAGCATGCTCAAGCAGTGCGCGGCACTCGGTGCAGACGAGATCGTCGCCATCGACCCCGGCAGTCGCGAACTGGACGCACCGGGCATCGCCGCGGTGCTGGCCGCCTGGGTGCGTGGGAGCGGTGGCGCGGATCTGATCCTGTGCGGCCGTCAAGCCTCGGATGACGACCAGGGCGTGGTGCCACTGCTGCTGGCCGAAAGTCTTGGTCACGCCGTGACCACCCTGGCACGTGACGTGACCCTTGCCAACGGCGCCCTCACGGTGACGCGGGCGACGCCCGAAGGGGACGAAGTGGTGCGCGGCAAGCTGCCGGCGGTGGTCACCGTCAGCAACGAACTCGGCGCACCGCGCTTTCCGACGGCAAAAGCCAAGATGGCCGCGCGCAAGATGAGCGCTGAAGTGGTGGCTATAGACGGCCTGGGACTTGATGAAGCAGCGCTGGCGCCGAGCATCACGCTCAAGCGTCAGTTCGTGCCGCAGATTCAGGGCAACTGCGAGTTCCTCAGCGGCTCGCCGGCAGAAATCGCCAAGGCGCTGATGGAGCGCATCCGCGCCGGCTAAGAGCGCTTGCGCCGTAAAAACATGCGGGGAAGTCGCGGCATCGCGACTTCCCCGCAATCGCGTCCACTACACCGTGGCGCATGCGTCGTCTGGCGCAAAGCGCTTTCGACAACAGGCCCTCAGGCCAGCGGCGCCACCCCGTTGAGCAGCAGACGCATGAGTTCGGTCTGGCGGGTAACGCCGGTCTTGGCAAAAATGCCGCGCAACTGACAGCGAACGGTGTTTCTGCTGATGTGCAGGCGCTCTGACGCCTCGTCCACGGTGAGGCCTTCGAGCAGCTTCAGGACGAGGTTGGATTCGGCTGGCGTCAGGCCGTAGAGCCGCTTCAGGATGCCCTGCGAGGCCTGCAGCTTTTGCTCAATGTCGCGGATGATGACGATCACCGCAGGGCGTTCGGGCGACTCGGACCACTCGGTGAGCGGCGCGGTCCGAACCACGATGCCCAGGTTGGGCTTACCCGAGTTTCGGGTCAGCGACATGCCGGACACCAATTGCGGCTTGGTGGACGCACGTTCGCCCTTGGTCGCACCTTTGATCGCGCGCTCGATCAGTGCGTGCAGTTCCCTGTTCTCGCTACCGTATGCGGCCTGCAGCACGCCATTGACCGTGCTCAGCCCGTCGCGCTCGGCCAGGATTGCAGCCGCTGCATGGTTGGTGCGCAGGATCTTGCCTTTCTTGTCGAGGATGACCGCGCCCACCGAAAGCCGCTCAAGCGTACCGGCGTACAGCATGCGTTCGGCCTCGGCCACGTCGATGAGACTGCGCAGCCTGATCGCACTCTTGATGTGCGGCAGCAGCAACTGACACAGCGCGCGCTCCTTCTTGCCGAAATTGCCGGCCGAGGCTGCACGACTGACGCGAAAGCGACAACACGGCTCGCCGCAATCACCGATGTCGGCCCCCAGGTAATAGCGCACCGACAGCGGCGAAAGGAACTCCTGGTAGATCGCGCTACGCAGCCAATCTTCTTCCTTGACCACCTCCTCGACCGTCATCACGCGGTCGATGGGCAAGTTGACGAAGGGGTCGACCGCGTAGAAGAAGGTGTTGTAGGTTTCGGCAATCACCGGCCGAGCCTCGCCCGAAAAAACGACCTGCCACGATTGCTCGGGAGACGGCGCCCGCAGGATCATAGTGACGTAGCTCGCGTCCAGCCGAGCACTCAGATTGCTCAGAAAGGCCGTCCATGGCTTGGGCTCGCCCATGCCTTGGTAGATCAGATGCACAAGCTGGTCGTATTCGCCGACCTTCAGGCCGGACGCACCAAACAGGCTTTCGAAGTCAGTCTCGATCATGGCTATGCGTTCCTGCCCTTGTAGTACTCGACCATGGACTGCCTGTTGGTCTCGAGCACGAGAATACCCGGAGCGCAAGAACCCTCGCGACCGGAGAACTACACTACGCGCCCCAACTCGGGCATGTCTTTGACTTCGCTCAACGATCCAGCCCTGTTTCGGCAGCGCCGACGCCTCATCACGGCGCCCGGGCTGGCGAGAACAGGCATTCGCGCCCGTCGAAGCCGTCAAACGAAACTCATACCACCAAACTCATGACACCATTGACGGCCAGATTTTGCCCAGTGATACAGGCCGCGTCATCCTCTGAGAGGCTACCATCGCCGCGCCGCGCTCGCCACTTTGTCCAATCCGCCTTTGAGCTGACGCCCTCAAGGGAGGATGCGGCCCCTTGTGCATACCTTTTGGCCGCGCTCGATATCAATATGCACTCAGGGACGGAGACCTCACGTTCTTTAATAGCGACTTGAACCCCTTAACGTTAAGCACTGTCCACATTTGACTTTCACCCATCACCCAATCGGGCGATGCCCAGTATTGCGCAGGGGCATAACTTGTCATCAAGGTCGGACGCAAACCCGCATCAGTCGCGTGTTGGGAATGCCGCCCCACCACATCTGAACTCACGGAACGGAGCACATCTCATGGAACAAACAATTGCCGTCATCGGCGGCACAGGAAACCTCGGCGCAGCTCTTGCACGGCGCTGGGCGAAAGCGGGCAGGAAGGTAGTCATCGGATCCCGTACCGCCGACAAGGCGCGTGAAGCCGCTGATCGCCTGGGCGCCGAACTTGGCAGGGAGATTGGTTCAGCATCCAACCTCGAAGCCGCGCAGGCGGCCGACATTGTCGTCGTCACCGTGCCTTTCTCCTCGCAACAGGCCGTGCTCGAAGAAATTCGCCCCGCAGTTACCGGCAAGGTCGTCATCGACACCACCGTTCCGCTGATGCCGCCCAAGGTCGCGCGGGTGCAGCTCCCGGCCGAGGGCAGCGCCGCACAGCGTGCGCAGAACCTGCTGGGCGACGGCGTACGCCTGGTGTCCGCATTCCATAACGTTGCCGCCCACAAGCTCGCCACCGACCAGGTCGTGGAGTGCGACGTGCTGGTCTTCGGCGATGACAAGCAGGCGCGCGGCGTCGCGGTGGAACTTGCGGACTGTGCCGGACTACGCGGCCTCCATGCCGGCGTGCTGGGCAACGCCGCAGCGGCCGAGGCACTGACTTCGATCCTGATTTTCCTCAACAAGAACTACAAGGTCGACGGCGCCGGTATCTGCATCACCGGCAAGCTCGACTTTTCCGGCGCAGCGGACTGAAGATGCCATCCCCGGCGAACCTCATCGCCTTGCCGGGGCTCTCCGGGCCTACCCTCGGGTGTCGAGCCGATCCGGCTGCTCGGCGAGGATGTGTTCCAATGAAGGCTGCGCGGAATCGCTTCGACATGATCGATTTCGCGCGCTTCACGACTGTACGATCTTCGGGAGCCAGACCGTGACCTGCTGGGCACTGCTCGCACTCAAGCCACCCCATCTTGGCAAGACCCGCCTCGCAGGGGTCTTGTCCCGCACGCAACGCGAACGCCTGATCCGGGCGATGTTCGAGCGCGTACTCGGTGCGCTGGACGGGGCCGAGGAAATCGACCGGGTTGCGGTGATCACCCCCGCTCTCGAACTGCTGCCGCGCGGGGTCATTGCGCTGGACGATCCCGGCGCCGGCCTCAACCATGCACTTGGCGAAGGGCGCCGCCAGCTAATCGCGCGCGGCGCCGACGAAGTCCTCGTCCTGCACGCCGATCTGCCGGCCCTCACCGCAACCGAGGTCGACGACTTCGTGCGACAGGGTCGACGAGCCAGCCTGGCGCTCGCCGCGGACCGCCACGGCAGTGGCACCAACGCGATATTGCTGGCCGGACGCGGCGACTTCAACTTCCGCTTCGGGACGGAGAGTTTCGCACGCCACCTGAACGAAGCGCGCACGCGAGGGCTCGAGCCAGCCCGTGCTGCCCTGCCCGGCTTCGCCGCCGACATCGACGAAGCCGCCGACCTGCAAGACTTTACCGACACTCACGGCAGCCTGCTCGCGCCGAACCTCGCCCCCTGGAGTACCACGAGATGGACACCAAGCCCGAAGACCTTCTTGCTCTTGCACGCAGCGGAGCACGGCTGACAGACGCACAGATCCGCGCGCTGGTGGCAGCACCCGAGAAGGCGCTGCTGGCCTGCGCCGAAGCGCTGACACTGGAAGGTCATGGCCGCCTGGTCGGCCACTCGCGCAAAGTCTTCATCCCCGTCACTCGCCTGTGCCGCAACGTTTGCGGCTACTGCACCTTCGCCACCTCGCCCCAGGCGCTGGCGCAGGTCTTCCTGCAGCCGGAAGAGGTGCTGGAGATTGCCCGTGCGGGCGCGGCCGCAGGCTGCCGCGAAGCCTTGTTCACCCTGGGCGAGAAACCCGAGCTACGCTACCAGGCCGCGCGCGACGCCCTGCAGGCGCTCGGCCACGAGAGCACGGTGGACTACGTGGCGGCACTGGCCGAGCGTGTGTTCCGCGAAACCGGCTTGCTGCCGCACATCAATGCCGGCAATCTGAACGCCGCCGAATTTGCGCGCCTGCGGCCGCACGCAGCGTCGATGGGGATCATGCTCGAAAGCGCAGCAAGCCGCCTCAGTGAGCGCGGACAAGCGCACTGGAACTGCCCCGACAAGCACCCCGCGGCACGCCTGGCAACGCTCGAGGCTGCTGGCGAAGCCGGGGTGGCGATGACCAGCGGCATCCTGATCGGCATCGGCGAAACACCGATGGAGCGCGTCGAGGCCTTGCTGGCCCTGCGTGCAATCCACGAGCGCCATGGCAACCTGCAGGAAATCATCGTCCAGAACTTCCGCGCCAAGGCGCGTACCCCCATGGCCCATGCCAGCGAACCGACCCTGACCGAGCACGCCTGGGCGATCGCGATGGCGCGCCTCGTGTTCGGCAAGGACATGTCGATCCAGGCGCCACCCAACCTACGCGCGGGCGAACTGAAGCCCCTGATCGATGCCGGAGTCAATGACTGGGGCGGGATCTCGCCCGTTACCATCGATCACGTCAACCCGGAAGCAGCCTGGCCGGAACTCGAGCATCTGGCGAACGAAACCCGCGCCTGCGGTCGACACCTGGCCGAGCGTCTGGCACTGGTGCCGGCCTTTGCGCGCGAAGCCGGACGCTGGGCCGAGGGCGACATTCGCCAGGCCATACTGCGCGGCTGTGACGCCGACGGCTGGGTGCGCGAGGACGGCTGGCTGGCGGGCTCGGGAATGAAACCGGCCGAGCGGCCTGCACAATGGGTCGTGAGCGCGGCGCGCCATCGGGCCACACCCGAGATCGCCGACATCCTCGCCCGGGCCACGGCAGGCGAGGCGCTGGGCGAACAGGCGATCGCGCAACTGTTCACGGCGCGTGATGCGGACTTCGCCGCGGTCGTGCATGCCGCCGACACCCTGCGCCAGCGCATTGCGGGCGACAGCGTGTCCTATGTGCGCAACTGCAACATCAACTACACCAACATCTGCTCGTACCGCTGCGGCTTCTGCGCCTTCGCCAAGAGCCACGCCGCGAGCACACTGCGCGGCCCCGCCTACGTGCTCGATGCCGACGCTGTGGCCGACCGTGCGCATGAAGCCTGGCTGCGCGGTGCGCGCGAAGTGTGCATGCAGGGCGGCATCCATCCCCACTACGATGGCAACACCTACCTGGCGCTGGCATGCGCGGTGAAGGCGGTGGCGCCGGACATGCACATCCACGCCTTCTCGCCGCTCGAGGTGCTCCATGGCGCACGCACACTGGGTCTGTCGGTGGACGACTACGTGCTGCGCCTGCGTGACGCCGGCCTCGACACCCTGCCCGGCACCGCCGCCGAGATTCTCGACGACGAGGTCCGCGCGGTGATCTGCGAAGACAAGCTCAACACCGAAGAATGGATCGAGGTGATGCGCGCCGCTCACCGCGCCGGCATTCGGAGCACGGCCACGATCATGTTCGGCCATGTGGAGACACCGCTGCACTGGGCGCGACACCTGCTCCACATTCGCAAGCTGCAGGCAGAGACCGGCGGTTTCACCGAGTTCGTGCCGCTGCCCTTCGTGCATATGGAGTCACCGTTGTGGCACAAGGGTCGGGCACGCTCAGGGCCGACCCTGCGCGAAGCCATCCTGATGCATGCGGTGCCCCGCATCGTATTCGGCGAGCTGATCCCGAACATCCAGACCTCATGGGTGAAAATGAGTCGTGAAGGCGCGGCGCTATGTCTGCGGGCGGGAGCCAACGACCTCGGCGGAACGCTGATGTACGAGTCGATCACTCGCGCGGCGGGCGGCAGCAACGGCGAGTTGATGGACGACGACGACATGCGTGCGATTGCCTCCGCCGCGGGCCGCCCGCTGCGCCGACGGACAACGACCTATGGACACGTAGCCGACGAAGCACCGTCGTACGTCGACATCGGCGCCCTGTTTGCGGCCTCGGCCTGAGCCGGGGTCAGGCTCGGCCAGCCGCGTGCGTTCGCGCTACCTTGCCGCATAGAGGCAGCCATGAGTGACTCGTCCGCTCCGCTCGCGGCCAGCATCCTGGCCGCCGGAGAAGGCCGGCGCCTGGGCTGCCGGCCAAAGACAAGCCTGCGGATCGGTGGGCTCAGCATTCTCGAGCGCCTGGCTGTCGCCCTGCGCAGCGCGGGCATCGCCGAGCTGAGCGTCGTCCTCGGCCCCTACCGCGATCAACTCCGGCCCCTGGCTCTGCAATGTGGGGCTCGGGTGCTGGAGCATCGACTCACAGACGCCACGCTGATCGATTCGCAACGGCTCGCGCTGGACGATCACCTTGCGCGACACAGCGGCAGCGACCTGCTGCTGGTGCTGGCCGATCTGCCCTTGCTGACGGCGGCCCACATCCGCCCTTTGGTGGACAGGTGGCACCAACGCGCACCCGCGGTTCACGCGCAGATGCCGGTGGTCGAGGGGGTGCGCGGCCACCCGCTGATCCTGTCCTGGCACGCCGTCGAACGGATCGCTGCCACCCCGCGCCAGCTTGGCATCCGTGCCTGGCTTGCCGCCCACGCCAAGCTGATCCAGGCCGTACCTTCGCAGCAAACGGCCTATGTGGCCGATCTGGATACACCGGATGATCTTGCGGCACTGCAGGCCTCGGTGCATCCGGAGATCGTCAGCTGGCCAGACCCTACGGGCGCAGCTGACTGATCCGGCAACCGAATGCGGTTCGGGTTTAATGGGCTTTTATGTGAAACGCTTGGCGGAATTCGCAGGATTGTTGTCCTGAGCCGCACTGTGCCTGAGGCTCCGCGATGGCTACGATGGCATGCGTCACATTTCGAGAACCGTTATGAAAGCATTCCAGGACTACTACCCCGAAAACGTCGCCCACTGCTACGGCTGCGGCCGGCTAAACGAGCTGGGTCACCAGATCAAGACTTACTGGGATGGCGACGATACGCTGACGCGGTACAACCCGCGCCCCGAGCACACGGCCATTCCTGGCTTCGTCTATGGTGGCCTGGTCGCATCGCTGATCGACTGCCACTGCACGGGGACCGCCGCCGCGGCGATGTACCGCGCGGAGAACCGGGCGATGGACAGCGAGCCGCCGTTCCGTTTCGTCACCGGCTCGCTGCACGTCGATTACCTGAAGCCGACACCGATGGGCGTGGAGCTCGAGATCCGCGGTCGGGTCAAGGAGATCAAGGGACGCAAGGTGATCGTCGAGGCTGAAGTCTCGGCCAACGGCGTGATCACCGCGCGCGGTGAGCTCGTTGCGGTGCAGATGCCGGACACGTTCAAGGCCTGAGCGCCGAGCCAGGGCCCTATGTCTTGGCCCTGAAGCTGGGCACCTATCTACTCGGGGCGCCTTGTCCGAGCACCGCCGACAGCGACCCGCTCGCTGTGGCATTTTTTCTGCCTACACGGCAAACCAGGCGGGGCGGAAAGCCGGCACAACTGGCTATTTCCTGCCCTGCCACCCTCACGCTGAGTCCCACTCGGGCCCCCTGGCCGCAACGCGCCTGCTGATCATCGGAACCCACCTCAAACCTTGATGCTGCGCCCCTCTCCGGCCTCTTCATGGGTAATGCCATCGCGGATGTGATAGATGCGCTTGAAGGTCGGAATGATCTTTTCATCGTGCGTCACCACGATGATGGCGGTCTGAAACTGAGCCGCCATCTCGTTGAGGATGCGCACCACCGCCATCGCCCGCACGCTGTCGAGGGGTGCGGTGGGCTCGTCGGCCAGTATGACCGGCGGGCGGTTGACCAGCCCACGCGCAATCGCCACACGCTGCTGCTCGCCCCCCGAAAGCTGCGAAGGCATCGCGCGAGCACGATGCTGGATATCGAGCGCGGTCAGCAGTTCCAGCGCCGTTGCCCGTGCCGACGCGTTCGGCATGCCGGCCAGCATCGGTAGCAGAGCAACGTTGTCGGTAACGTCCAGAAAGGGAATCAGATACGGCGCCTGAAAGACGAAGCCGATCTTGTCGCGCCGCAGCGCGCGCAGGTCGCGCACCTTCCAGCCCTTATCGTAGATGACTTCGTCACCCAGGGTCATGCGCCCGGCGCTGGGGTCGATAACTGCGCCCAGACACTTGAGCAGCGTGCTTTTGCCCGAACCCGAGGGCCCGATCAGGCCGACGACCTCACCCGGCGCAACCCGCATGTTGACCTCTTTGAGCGCATCCACCGCCGTGTCACCCTGACCATAGCGTTTCGCCAGTCCCTCGATGAGGATGCCCTTGCCACTGATGCTGTCGCTGACGATGCCCATGCTGTCGCGGGGGTTCATGCTGCTCTCCGTGCTTATCTCGGTCTCCATCCTCACCTCAGCCTCCAATCGCTTCGGCCGGATCGACCCGCAGCGCCATGCGGATGGACACCAGGCTGGCAAGTACGCAAATCACCATCACCGCTACAAAGCCGGCGATCGTGTCCTCGGGCACGAGCAGCACGTATTTGGGGAAGAAAGGCGCGGCGAAGGTGGCGGTAATCTTGCCGACCACGAAGCCAATCAGTCCGAGCGCCGCTGCCTGCTGCAGAATCATTGCGGCAATCGTGCGGTTGCGCGTACCGATCAACTTCAGCACCGCGATCTCGCGAATCTTGTCCATCGTCAGGGTGTAGATGATGAAGGCGACGATGGCTGCACTGACCACCGCCAGGATAACCAGAAACATCCCGATCTGACGGGCGGAGGTGGCGATGAGCTTGCCGACCAGAATGTCTTCCATCTGGACACGGGTGTAGACGGTAAGCCGCTTCCAGCGCCGGATCGACTGCGCCACATCGTCGGCCGAGTGACCAGGGGCGAGCGTGACCAGTACCGCGTTGACGAAGGGGTTGGTGCTTTGTGCAGCCAGCACCGCATCGAGCAATCCGGGCACACCCGGCCGGTTCAGCGCCGTGTTGGCCTCGGTGCGCCGGCGACTCTGCCAGATGGCATCGTTGTCCTTCAGAAACTGGGCCTCCTGCGCATCCTTGAGCGGGATGAACACCATCGGGTCGCCACCGGATGAAACCATGCGCCGCGTCAGCCCCACCACCGTGTAGTAGTTGCGCCGAATGTGCAGCCGATCACCAAGATGAAAGCCGGTGGCAATGTCGGCCACGGCTTCGTAGTGCCCACGCGTGATCTGGCGGCCTGCGACCAGGTAGGGCGGCCAGCCCGGTGTCGCGCCCGGGCTGCCCGCGGCGATACCGACGACCATTGCGCGCACGTCGGTGAGGTCCTTGCGCACCTGCATGGTCAGGTAGGTCACGTTGGCCGCACGATCGACACCGCGCATGCCCAGCAGACCACGATAGACGTCGTCATTCACGCTCGATGATTCCGCATACGGCCCAAGCGTGTTCTGCTGCACCACCCACAGGTCCGCACCGCTGTTGTCGAGCAAGGCCTTGCCGTCATCGACCATGCCCCGATACACCCCCGCCATCACCAGGGTGACCCCGATCAGCAAGCCCAGGCCGATGCCGGTAAACACGAACTTGCCCCAGCCGTGCAGGATGTCGCGTCCAGCAAGGCTGATCATTTTGCAGCCCCGACCAATTGTGAAACCACCTCGATGCGGCTGCGGGCGCTCAACAGGCGCTCGCTGTAGATGACGATCTCGTCGCCTGCCTCCACCCCGTCGCGCACCTGCACCCTGCCCTCGAGGTCTTCAGCACCCAGTTTGATCGGCACAAAGCGCAACCCATCGTCGGCCACCTGCCACACCCCGGCCACACCGCCCAAACGCCGGATCGCTGCATTAGGAATCACCGCCGTCTCGGGCAGGGCGGGCAGCACCACCGTGACTTCGGCCAGCTCGCCGATCGGTGGCAGGGGATCAGGCATGTGCTCGAACACGACCTTCGCCAGGATCTCTTCGGTGACGGCATCGGCTCGTGGCTCTACCCGCAGGACACGCCCCGGCAGCGGCTCGCCGCGACGCGAGCGCAAGGCGATGCTGGCCGGCAGCGCCCCGGCCAGGCCTGAAGCGCTGCTTTGATCCAGTCTCAGGTTGACCCACAGGCTGGCCGGGTCAATCAGCTCCACGACGGCCTGCCCCGCCACCACCGTGGTACCGGGCTCCGCGTCCCGCAGGGTGACCACGCCATCGACGGGCGCGCGCAGTTGCAGGTTGCCCTGTTGCGAATCCAGCGCCGCGAGGTCCGATCCAGCGCGCACCAGCTCCTCGCGCGCAGCCAGCAGACCGGCCTCGGCCACCTCCAGCTCCTGGCGTCGGGTGACGGCGAGTTCCTCGCTGGCGGCGTGCAGGGCACTGAGTTTGTCATAGCGCCTGGACTGCGACTGCGCAAAACCACGCCGCGCCTCGGCTTCGCGCACTGCAGCCTGGGCGCGCTTGAGCATGGCCTGCTGCGAGCGCACACGGTCGCCCAGGTCGATCGCATCCATTTCACCAAGGCTCTGGCCTGCAGTGACGCGATCACCCACCTGTACGTCGAGGCGCTTGACTCGGCCGGCAACAGTGGGACCGATACGGTAAGCATAACGCGCCTCCACCGTGCCGATACCAAACAAGGCCGGCGCGACGGGGGCAGTCTCCACCCTGGCCACGGTGACCCTGACTGGCGCCAGTGGCCCCGATCGCATCGCCACGTAGGCGAACAAGGCCAGCAATGGAACGATGACTCCGACCAGGGCCAGCGTGCGCCCCTTGACTTTGAACGCGCTCATTTGAAGCCCCGTATACCCGCAAGATAGATTTCGAAAACGCGCGGCGCGTCGTCACGCACCCGCGCCATGTCGCCCGCCAGCATCGACTGCATCACCAGGCCCTGGATGGTGCCGACGAACAGCGTCGCCGCTGCCTCCGTGTCCAGCGTTGGCGAGATCTCGCCCGCGGCCTTGCCGGCTTCGAGCAGGCGATGCAGGCGCTGACCGTAGCGCTGGATCAGGGTCTGGGCCAGACGCTTGGCCGGGGTGGACTCAGCCCGCTGCAGCTCGCCAAACAACATGCGCGGTACTCCCGGGTGGTCGGCGACAAAGCCGATATGCGCCAGGAACACAGCCTGCAGCGCCGCGCTTGGCGAGGCCACGCCCTCCGCTGCCCGATCGACACGGACAAGCAGGCGTTCCGCCACCCACTCCATCACCGACTGCCAGATCGCCTCCTTGGTCGGGAAGTGCCTGAACAACGCGCCCTGAGTCAGCTTCATGTGGCGGGCAATCGCAGTGGTGGTGATGTCGCTGGGGTTCTGCTCGGCGGCCAGTTCAACCACCGCCTCGACGGTTGCCGCTCTTCGCTCGTCAGCCGGAAGATGTTTCGCATGCACGGACAGGCCCCAAAAAGAAAGTAATTGATCACTATCTTAATCCATGCAGCGAATTGTGCAAGTACGGAATTTCAACAGCGCTTGCATCGCCTGCCGACGTCAACCGCTTGGGTAGCATCTCGCCACCCAAGTTCTGCCCCGGCGCGTGCGCCGTCCTTGCTCGCGACTGACGCCGCAGCAGGACAGGCAGCGGAGCATTGTGCGGGTGCGGGCATCCGGTCGGTGCCATGCCGCTCGCTGCAGTTCGGTGGGCGGCGGCTCTGACCGCCTCGCCTCGCCACAACGCACCGGACCGAGGCAAACTATCGCCTGCTGGCCAAGTCGCGCGCCGAAGTCGCCGATACGTCCGCTCGGCAAGCGACCATGCTCAATACGACAAAGGACACCGAATGCTGAACTTCGACTACTACAACCCCACGCACCTCGTTTTCGGTCAGGGCAGCATCGCCCGCCTGGCCGAACTCGTGCCCGCCAACGCGCGCGTCCTCCTCCTGTATGGCGGCGGAAGTGCGGAACGCAACGGCACGCTGGCCGAAGTCGAGACCGCGCTGGGTCAGCGCACGGTAAAGCGCTTTGGGGGCATCGAGCCCAACCCGAGCTACGAAACCCTGATGAACGCGGTAAGCCGCGTGCATGACGAAAAACTGGACTTCCTGCTTGCGGTGGGCGGTGGGTCGGTGATCGACGGCACCAAGTTCGTCGCCGCGGCGGTGGACTATGCCGGCGACCCCTGGAACATCCTCGAAACCCGTGGCAAGAACATCAGCCGTGCCTTGGCGATCGGGTGCGTACTCACGCTGCCCGCGACGGGCTCGGAAGCGAATTGCGCCGCGGTGGTCACGCGCAAATCCCTGAAGGCCAAGCTGGGCTTCTCCAGCCCCTGCCTGTTCCCCCGCTTCTCGGTACTCGATCCGGTCAAGACCTACTCCCTGCCGGCGCGCCAGATTGCCAACGGAGTGGTCGATGCCTTCGTGCATGTCACGGAGCAGTACCTGACTTATCCAGTCAACGCCGCAGTGCAGGACCGTTACGCCGAAAGCCTGCTTCAGACCCTGATCGAGATGGGCCCACTGGCGCTGGCCACGCCGCAGGACTATGAGGTGCGCGCCAACCTGATGTGGGCCGCCACCCAGGCCCTGCAAGGCGCGATCGGCGCTGGCGTGCCGCAGGACTGGGCAACTCACAAGATCGGACACGAGCTCACCGCACTTCACGGGCTCGATCACGCACAGACCCTGGCCATCGTGCTACCCAGTCTCCTGCATTTGTGCCGCAACGCAAAGCGCGACAAACTGCTGCAGTATGCCGATCGTGTGTGGAAGCGCTCCAGCGGTAGCGCAGATGAGCGCATCGACGCTGCGATCGAAAGCACGCGTGCCTTCTTCGAGTCACTCGGCGTCAGGACACGGCTGAGCGACTACGGCATCGCTGCAGACGCCATCGGTCCCATCATCGATCAACTCGAAACCCACGGCATGACCGCGATCGGCGAACGTCGTGAAATAGATCTGGCGTTGAGCCGCAGGATCCTCGAAGCCTGCATCTGAACGCGGCGCTCCGTGCCGTCTGGTGGTGATGCACGGACAACCCTGGTCCTGACCGAGTGACGTTCACCGCCTAAAAATTAGGCGACCTCCCAATGACCAGGCTGATGGCGTGCACAGACGAGTTGTCCACAGCCCTGCTCACAGAGCTGTCCCCATCGCCTGGGGAGAACTCCGGCAGGGGGCTGACAGGACAGACGCAAAGACATCACGACACTCAGAAAGAAACGTTTTCCGCCGATAAAAACATTTTCTATTTGGAATTATTGCAACGCACAAACTGATTCGCTAAGATGCATCTGTCTCCTCCACCCTAACTCCTTTGGTGTGGATTTAAGCCCGGCCGCGAAAGCGTTCGGGCTTTTTCTTGTGCCTTCCGCCCTGATCGCCTTCAGGCAGCCGGGCGCAGCGCAGAACTTGACGTGGTGCGCACGCACAATGCGTCCAACATCGGTGGCGACAGGAGTCCGCGCGGCATGAATCCAGCACCCATCATTGATGCGCATACCCACCTGCATGGCATCGGCACTTTCATGTACCCGCGCAGCGCCTGCGCAGACTTACCGCGCTTGCAAACGCCCAGCCTCACCGGACGACAGTGGCGATGCGCTGGCGCGCAAGAGCCCGCGGGGCGTATTGGCTTGCTGCGCTCCCGCGATTCTGCTATTAAGACGCCTCTATCATTTACCAACCTACGGAAGTTGATCCATGGCTGACGATACCCTGCACAAACAATTCCCGCCCTATGTGCCCGCCGCTGGCGAGGAGTACATGAGCGAGAAGCAGATCGCCCACTTCCGCGAGATCCTGAGCTCAGTAAAGGGCGAGTTGATGGAAGACATCGAGCGCACCGTGCACACCATGCAGGACGAAGCGACGGTCTTTGCCGACCCCAATGATCGCGCTAGCCAGGAGTCCGACATCGCACTCGAACTGCGCAACCGTGATCGCGAGCGCAGGCTGATCAAGAAAATCAATGAAGCACTGAGCAGGCTTGAGGCCGGCGAATACGGCTACTGCGACAGTTGCGGCGTCGAGATCGGTCTGAAACGCCTGGAGGCGCGCCCAACCGCCACCCTGTGCATCGACTGCAAGACACTGGAAGAAATCCGCGAGCGCCAGGTCGCCCGCTAAGACTTATGCCCGCAGCGAAGCAGACGAAGATCGCTGGGGCTTCCCCGCCACAGCATCCCTTGCCTCTCCTCGTCGCGACAGATCGCCGTATCGCCTGACCCGCGTACGACGATAAAAAAGGACGCCGCAGCGTCCTTTTTTTTACTTTGAAGTCTCCAGCGGGGCAGTGCCCGCTGCAGGCATCAACCGGCGTTTTCGTTCAGCAACGCCTTCATGCTGAGACGGATCTTGCCGCGCTCGTCAGTCTCGAGCACCTTCACACGCACGACCTGGCCTTCCTTGACGTAATCAGCCACGTTGTTGACGCGCTCGTTGGCAATCTGCGACACGTGCAGCAAGCCATCGCGACCCGGCATTATGTTCACGATCGCACCGAAATCGAGCAAACGCACGACCGGGCCTTCGTAGATCTTGCCCACTTCGACTTCGGCCGTGATCGCCTCGATCCTGGCCTTGGCTGCCTGGGCGCCTTCGGCGCTGACCGAAGAAATCGTAATCTTGCCGTCGTCCTCGATCTCGATCACGGTACCGGTCTCTTCCTGCAGAGCACGAATCACCGCCCCCCCCTTGCCGATCACGTCACGGATCTTTTCGGGATTGATCTTGATGTTGATCATGCGCGGCGCGTATTCCGACACTTCGCCACGCGAAGTATTCAGCGACTGCTTCATGATTTCGAGGATATGCAGACGACCGGTCTTGGCCTGATCCAGCGCGGCCTGCATGATGTCCTTGGTGATGCCCTGGATCTTGATGTCCATCTGCAGACCAGTGATGCCGGTCTCGGTGCCCGCAACCTTGAAATCCATGTCGCCGAGGTGGTCCTCGTCACCCAGGATGTCGGTCAACACGGCGAAACGGCCGCCATCCTTGATCAGGCCCATCGCGATACCCGCCACGTGGTCCTTTAGCGGAACGCCAGCGTCCATCATCGCCAGCGAGCCCCCACAGACCGATGCCATGGACGAGGAACCATTTGACTCGGTAATCTCGGACACGACGCGCACGGTGTAGGAAAAGTCTTCGGCCTTTGGCAGCAGAGCCACCAGCGAACGCTTGGCAAGACGACCATGACCCACTTCGCGGCGCTTGGTCACGCCAAAGCGACCGGTTTCGCCAGTGCAGAAAGGCGGGAAGTTGTAGTGGAGCAGGAAGCGCTCCCTGTACTCACCAGCGATGGCGTCGATCATCTGCTCGTCACGGCCGGTGCCCAGCGTGGCCACGACCAGCGCCTGGGTTTCGCCGCGGGTAAACAGCGCCGAGCCGTGGGTGCGCGGCAGCACACCGGTGCGGATCGTGATCGGGCGCACGGTGCGTGTGTCGCGACCATCGATGCGCGGCTCACCATTCAGGATGCGGCTGCGAACGATGCCCGACTCGATGTTGAAGAAGATGTCCTTCACTTCGGTCGCCGACGGCGCCGCGTCGACGCCTTCGGCCAGACTTGCCATCACGCGACGGCGGATCTCGCCCAGACGCGCTGAACGTTCCTGCTTGCTGGTGATGCGGAAGGCCTCTTCCATTTCGGCCTTGGCCAGTTCGGTCACGCGCGCAATCAGCGCATCATTGGCCGGAGCCGGCTGCCAGTTCCACTCGGGCTTGCCCGCGACTTCGACCAGACTGTTGATGGCGTTGATCGCATGCTGCATCTGCTCGTGGCCAAACACGACTGCCCCCAGCATGACCTGCTCGGACAACTCCTTGGCTTCGGACTCGACCATCAGCACTGCGGCCTGGGTACCGGCAACGACGAGATTCATTTCGCTCGTCTGCAGTTGGGTCGTGGTCGGGTTCAGGATGTACTGACCATCGATGTAGCCAACACGACCCGCGCCGATCGGACCATCGAACGGGATGCCGGAAATCGCCAGCGCCGCAGAGGCGCCGATCAACGCAGGAATGTCAGCGTCGACTTCCGGGTTCAGCGACAGCACAGTGACGATCACCTGGACTTCATTCATGAAGCCTTCGGGGAACAGCGGACGGATCGGACGATCGATCAGGCGCGAAGTCAGGATTTCCTTTTCGGACGGACGACCTTCGCGCTTGAAGAACCCTCCCGGGATGCGGCCGGCGGCGTAGAACTTCTCGACGTAATCGACGGTAAGCGGGAAAAAGTCCTGGCCCGCACGTGCCTCCTTGGCGGCAACCACGGTGGCCAGCACCACGGTTTCGTCCATGCTGACGATGACGGCACCGCCGGCCTGGCGAGCGACCTCACCAGTTTCAAGAGTGACGGTATGGGCGCCGTAGGCAAAAGTTTTCTTGGTAGCGTTCAACAAGGCAATTCCTTTAAAAATGAAGGCAGCGAACCACAACTGCTTGCGACCGGCAGATCGAGCGATCCCCGGTCACCAAACGACAAGCCCACAGCCCGCAAAGCCTAAACGGCACAAAGCCGGCCGTACCACAGGGGCACGCACCGGCTTTGATCGCTTACTCCGCCCTGATCGGCGCTGTCGGGCTGGTCATGGACGCAATTACTTGCGCAGGCCCAGACGCTCGATCAGATTGCGGTAGCTTTCGGCGTTACGGCCCTTCAGGTAGTCCAGCAGCTTGCGGCGCTGGCTGACCATCTTCAGCAGACCACGGCGAGAGTGATGATCCTTGCCGTGAGCCTTGAAGTGAGGAGCAAGCCCGTTAATGCGGGCGGTCAGGAGCGCAACCTGGACTTCCGGCGAACCGGTGTCACCCTGGGCGCGCTGGAAGTCGGAGACGATCTGCGACTTGGATGCGATATCAAGAGCCATGTATGTCTTTACTCGTATTTTTCTGCCAATCAGAAGCGGTGGATTATACCCAAAACCGCCAGGAAAACTCAATCGCTATCATGCGCACGCAACGTGCGCACCACCATCGGTGGCAATCAGCCTGCGTGCAGCCAGCCTGTTGCCGTCCTGCCACTGCCCCAGGCCCAGAAAGCCGGCCGGTCCATAGACTCGCACCGGTCCTTCAGCGCCAGCCTGCACGAGCGTCAGCACCCTGCCCTGCAGCAGACCCCGCGCCTGATCGGCATCGAGGCGAACTTCAGGATAGACCGCCACCAGCGCATCGGCCGAAGCCAGCAGGCCGTCTCGTACCTCCGCCGCACTGGCCTCGAGCACGTCGAGCGTGACAGCATCTGCCACATCGAAGGCGCCGATATGCGTGCGACGCAGCGCACACAGGTGTGCGCCACAGCCCAGCGCCGCACCGATGTCCATCGCCAGACTGCGGATATAGGTGCCCTTGGTACACGCCACCCGAATGCTGAAGCGCTCCCCGCCGAAGTCGAGCAGATCAAGCACATGAATCGTGACCTTGCGCGCTGCGCGCTCGACCTCGATGCCAGCACGGGCGTATTCATACAAGGCCTTGCCGTCGCGCTTCAGTGCCGAATACATTGGCGGAACCTGCTCGATCTCGCCGCGGAAGCGCTCAAGCACTGCTTCCAGCGTCGCCTGATCGACGACGACCGGACGCGTGGCGAGCACCGCACCATCCGCATCACCACTGTCAGTCTCGACACCCAGTTGTACGACGGCCTCATAGGTCTTGTCGGCATCGAGCAGCATCTGGGAAAACTTGGTCGCTTCGCCGAAGGTCAGCGGCAACAGGCCACTCGCCATCGGATCCAGGGTGCCGGTATGACCCGCCTTGGCGGCATTAAGCAAGCGCCGCGCCGCCTGCAGCGCAGCATTCGAGCTCATGCCCTGGGACTTGTCGAGGAGCAGCACACCATCGACGACACGACGCACGATCTTGCGTTGCGGTGCTCTGGCGCGGCGCGGCCGCGCCCCGAGCTCAGGACTGTTCGCCGTCGTCATCGGCGGCCGGCTTGCTGCCGTCCACTTCGGCTTCAGACTCGTCCTGATGACGCGCCTCGTCCTCGCGCACGACCTCGTCGATCAGACGCGAAAGACGCGAGCCTTCCTCGACCGAACGATCGTAGTTGAAATGCAGCTCCGGAATCGTGTGGATGCGAATCCTGCGCCCGAGTTCGCGGCGCAGAAAGCCGCTTGCCCGACGCAGGCCCTGCAGAATTTCGGGGACGTCGTCCGCGCCCGTCATCGAGGTGAAGAACACCTTGGCGTGGGCGTAGTCGGGGGTGATCTCGACGTCGGTGAGGGTAATGAAACCGACTCGAGGGTCTTTCACCTCAAGCCGGATCAGTTCGGCCAGTTCGCGGCGGATCTGCTCGACCACGCGCTGGCTGCGGGAATACTCCTTGGGCATTGCTTACAGCGTCCTCGCCACTTCCTTGATCTCGAACACCTCGAGCTGGTCACCTTCGTGGATGTCGTTGTAGTGGCGAAGCTGCAGGCCGCACTCGTAGCTCGACTTCACTTCCTTGACGTCATCCTTGAACCGCTTCAGCGATTCGAGCTCGCCCGTCCACACCACCGTATGGTTGCGCAGCAGGCGAACGTTCGAGCCCCGCTTGACCTGGCCTTCCAGCACGTAGCAACCGGCGATCGAGCCCACCTTCGAGATCGTGAACACCTGGCGAATCTCCACCAGACCGATAACCTCTTCGCGCTTTTCGGGCGCCAGCATGCCGGACAGCGCAGCCCTCACCTCATCGACGGCGTCGTAGATGATGTTGTAGTAACGAATGTCCACACCAAAGGTCTCGGCCAGCTTGCGCGCACCGGCATCAGCCCGCGTGTTGAAGCCGATGATGACCGCCCCCGAAGCCTGCGCCAGATTGACATCGGACTCGGAAATCGCGCCTACCGCGCCATGGATGACGTTGACGCGCACTTCGTCGGTCGAGAGCTTCTGCAGCGACTGTACCAGCGCTTCCTGGGAACCCTGTACGTCGGCCTTGATGATCAGCGGCAGGGTCTTCACCTCGCCCTCGGACATCTGATCCATCAGCGTCTCGAGCTTGGCTGCCTGCTGCTTGGCGAGCTTCACGTCGCGGTACTTACCCTGGCGGAACTGCGCGATTTCGCGCGCCTTCTTCTCATCGACCAGCGCAATTGCTTCGTCGCCCGCAGCGGGCACGTCCGACAAACCCAGGATTTCGACCGGAATGGACGGGCCGGCTTCATCGATCTGCTTGCCATTCTCATCGAGCATGGCGCGGATGCGGCCGAAGGTGGCACCCGCCAGCAGCACGTCACCCTTGCGCAGCGTACCCGACTGCACCAGCAGCGAGGCCACCGGGCCGCGTCCCTTGTCGAGGCGAGCCTCGATAATCAGGCCCTTGGCCGGCGCTTCGACCGCTGCCGTCAACTCCAGTACCTCAGCCTGCAGCAGGATCGCCTCGAGCAGTTCTTCGACGCCTGTCCCCTTCTTCGCCGATACCGGCACGAACATCACGTCGCCACCGTATTCTTCAGGAATCACGCTTTCGGCGATCAGTTCCTGCTTCACGCGATCGGGGTTCGCTTCGGGCTTGTCGATCTTGTTGATCGCCACCACCAGCGGCACGCCGGCCGCCTTGGCGTGGTGGATGGCTTCGCGCGTCTGCGGCATCACGCCATCGTCGGCCGCCACCACCAGAATGACGATATCGGTTGCCTTCGCACCACGCGCACGCATGGCAGTAAAGGCCTCGTGACCCGGGGTGTCGAGGAAGGTCACCATGCCACGCGACGTCTTGACGTGATACGCGCCAATGTGCTGAGTGATGCCGCCGAACTCACCCGAGGCCACTTTGGCGCGACGGATGTAGTCCAGCAGCGAAGTCTTGCCGTGGTCGACGTGACCCATGACAGTGACGACCGGCGCGCGCGGCAGGACTTCGACGTCCTTGTGCTCGTCACTCTCGTCAAGGAAGGCATCCGGGTCGTCGAGCTTGGCCGCAAGCGCGACGTGGCCCATTTCCTCGACGATGATCATCGCGGTGTCCTGGTCCAGCACCTGGTTGATCGTGACCATCGTGCCCATTTTCATCAGGACCTTGATCACTTCGGCCGCCTTCACCGCCATCTTGTGGGCCAGATCGGCCACGGTGATGGTCTCGGGCACATGCACTTCACGAACGATCGGCTCGCTCGGAGCCTGAAAGTTGGTCCGATCGTCCTGCTGATGGCGGCCATGGCGACCACCGCCCCTGCCTGCGCCACGCCAGTTGCTGCCGGTGGTGGCACCGACTTCACCGCGGGTTTTCAAACCACCACGGCGCTTGGCGCCATCGGCCTCGCGTGCCGGCGCTGCGCCGCCGCGCTTGGCGTCCTTGGCAGCCGGCTTGGCAGCCGGTTTGGCCTCGGTCTTGGCCGGACGGTGCAGCGTCCCACTGACCGGCTTGGCAGCGGCCGGCTTCGCAGGCTCTTCTTTCTTCTTCAATTCCGCGGCGACGCGCGCCTCTTCGTCGGCGCGGCGCGCATCGGACGCAGCACGCGCTGCAGTCTCGCGCTCCTGGCGTGCCCGCAGGTCAGCCGCCTGACGCTCCTTCAAGGCGCGCAGACGATCCTCGTCGCGCTTGCGCGCGGCCACTTCATCGTCACTCAGGATTTCGCTGATCGGCAAGGGCTTGGAACGCACCAGCGTGGTCGCGGGCTTGGCCTTGACCACTGGCGCAGCGGCTACGGCACCCGCGGGTGTAACGGGCTCTTCAAGCTTGGTGACTTGAGCTGACTCCAACGGCGGCTCAGACTCTGCGGCGGGGGCCTCGGCGACAACAGGCTCGACGACAGCAGGCTCGGGAACGACCGCCTCCACCACGGGCTCTGGCGCAACGACCTCGATCGGGGTCGACACGTCGAGCTCAGCGACCGCCTCTTCCACGGCTTCAGCTGCATCGGCTACATGCGTCTCGGGCGCGACATCGTCGCGCTTGACGAAGGTCCGTTTCTTGCGGACTTCGACCTGCACGGTACGAGCACGGCCGGTCGAATCGGTCGCACGAATCTCGCTCGTTTCCTTGCGCGTCAGGGTGATCTTGCCCTTGGGCTCGCTATCACCGTGCGAACGACGCAGATATTCGAGCAAACGCGCCTTGTCCTGCTCGGTGAGCAAGTCGGCCGCGCCGGATTTCTCAACGCCCGCACGCTTCAACTGCTCGAGCAGCAACGCCGCCGGCATTTTCAGTTCACCGGCAAACTGGGTCACGCTCATATTTTCCATTACTGCCCTCCCATCATTCTTCGAACCAATGGGCGCGCGCAACGGAAATCAGCGCCTTGGCTCTTTCTTCGTCGATCCCGGCCAGTTCAACCAATTCGTCGACCGCAAGGTCGGCGAGGTCATCACGGGTGCGCACACCCTGTTGGGCCAGTTTGGCGGCAAGGGACTTCTCCATGCCGTCGAGATTGAGCAGATCGTCGGAGACATTCTCCAGCTGCTCTTCGGTCACGATCGCCTCGGTCAGCAACACGTTGCGTGCGCGATTGCGCAGCTCGTTGACCGTTTCCTCGTCGAATGCCTCGATTTCGAGCATCTCCGTCAAGGGAACATAGGCGACTTCTTCCAGGGAGGAGAACCCCTCCTCGATCAGGATGTCGGCGATTTCCTCGTCCACATCCAGTTTTTCCATGAACAGCCCACGCAGGCCTTGTTGCTCCTCGGCGTTCTTCTCTGCCGACTCCTGCTCGCTCATCAGGTTGATCGCCCAGCCCGCCAGCTCTGACGCCAGCTTGACGTTCTGGCCATTGCGACCGATAGCAATGGCCAGATTGTTTTCATCAACCACCACCTCCATCGTGTGCGAATCTTCGTCGACCACAATGGAAACCACTTCGGCGGGCTGCAGCGCGGCGACCACGAACTGCGCCGGATCGGCTGCCCACACGATGATGTCGATCTGCTCGCCACCGATCTCATTGCGCACTGCCGTAACGCGCGAACCACGCAGACCGACGCAGGTTCCGATCGGATCGATGCGGGAGTCGTTGGACTTCACCGCGATCTTTGCGCGCAGGCCGGGATCACGGGCGCAAGCCTTGATCTCCAGCAGTCCGTCCTCAATCTCGGGCACTTCGAGCTCGAACAGCTTCATCAGGAATTCCGGCGCGGTACGCGACAGAATCAGCTGCGGGCCACGTACGCCACGATCAACACGCAGCAGGTAGGCCTTGATGCGATCACCGACGCGCAGGTTCTCGCGCGGAATCTGCTGATCACGCGGCACCACCGCCTCCATGCGCCCCACCTCGATGATCGCGTTGCCGCGCTCCATGCGCTTGATGGCACCGGAGACGAGGAAGTCCTGGCGTTCGAGAAAGTCGTTAAGCACCTGCTCGCGCTCGGCATCACGGATCTTTTGCAGGATGACCTGCTTGGCAGCCTGGGCGCCGATGCGACC
>DAORUJ010000023.1:0-32552 GCA_035433105.1 Thauera sp. | reverse complement strand
AAGCAGTACGACCTGTCGAGCCTGCGCCTGCTGGGTTCGGTCGGCGAGCCGATCAACCCGGCAGCCTGGGAGTGGTACTACGAGAACATCGGCGGCAACCGTTGCCCGATTGTCGATACTTTCTGGCAAACGGAAACCGGGGGCCACGTGATCAACCCGATGCCGGGCGCGACGCCCATGGTGCCGGGTTCGTGCACCCTGCCCTTCCCGGGCATCCAGGCGGCAGTGGTTGACGAGACCGGCACCGAGGTGCCCTGGGGCCAGGGCGGCATCCTGGTGATCAAGCGCCCGTGGCCGGCGATGATCCGCACCATCTGGAACGACCCCGAGCGATTCAAGAAGTCCTACTACCCGGACGACTTCAAGGGCAAGCTCTATCTTGCGGGCGACGGCGCCATCCGTGACGTCGAAACCGGCTACTTCACCATCACCGGCCGTATCGACGACGTTCTGAACGTGTCGGGTCATCGCATGGGTACGATGGAAATCGAATCGGCGCTGGTCGCGCACGAGAAGGTTGCCGAGGCTGCGGTGGTTGGTCGTCCTGACGACGTCACGGGTGAAGCGATCGTGGCCTTTGTGGTGCTGAAGGGGCCACGCCCGACTGGCGATGAAGCTGCGAAGATCATCAAGGAACTGCAAAACTGGGTGGGCCACGAAATCGGGCCGATCGCCAAGCCGAAGGACATCCGGTTTGGCGAGAACCTGCCCAAGACGCGCTCCGGCAAGATCATGCGCCGCCTGTTGCGTCAGCTGGCCAAGGGCGAGGATGTCCTCCAGGACATCTCGACGCTTGAGAACCCGCAGATTCTCGAGCAGCTCAAGGGTTAAGCCGTACTGGCCGGGTCGCGAGATCCGGCCGCAATGAACGACAGGGGAAGACCTGGCCTTGAAGGCCGGGCGGGGGAGAGGAGTCAGGCGCGCAAAACGCGCGCCGCCTGTACGTGCGGTGCGCCCAACCTGCCTGCAAGAGCAGGGGGCGCATTCGTTTTTTTTGCCGGAGCGGACATCATGGGAGGGTCATGATGCGCAAGGGACTCGCCGGGCAACGCCTGGTCGCGGTATTCATCGCGGGCGTTTTGCTGCTCAATTTTCCACTGCTTTCGCTTTTCGACCGCCCGATCATCCTTTTCGGGCTGCCGTTCCTGCACGTCTATCTGTTCCTGGTCTGGGGCGCGCTGATCTTCGCCGTGGGCTGGATTGCCGAGCGCGGAGCGCGGTGAGGGCACGCCGATGATTCCAGGCTGGCTCATTGTTGGCGCCTCGTTTGCGTATCTGCTGATCCTTTTCGCAGTGGCGTACTTCGGCGACCGCCGTGCCGACGAGGGGCGTTCGATCATTGCGAACTCCTGGACCTACGGGCTTTCTCTGGCCGTTTACTGCACGGCGTGGACGTATTTCGGCAGCGTCGGACGCGCGGCCTCGGGCGGCATCTGGTTCCTGCCGACCTATCTCGGCCCCACGCTGGGGATGGCGCTCGCGTGGCTCGTCGTGCTGAAGATGATCCGCATTGCACGCAGTCACCGGATCACTTCGATCGCCGACTTCATTGCCTCGCGCTACGGCAAGAGTCATCTGCTGGGTGGTCTCGTGACCGTGATTGCCGTCGTCGGCATCGTTCCCTACATTGCCCTTCAGCTCAAGGCCATCTCGAGTGCTTACGCCCTGATGGTCGACAGTGCCGACACGCTGGTGCCGGCGGTCGAGAATGCCGCCTGGTGGCTGGACAGTACGCTCTACATTGCGCTGACACTTGCCGCGTTCACCGTGCTGTTCGGAACGCGCCACCTGGACACGACCGAGCGCCACGAGGGCATGGTCGCGGCCATCGCCTTCGAGTCGGTGGTCAAGCTGCTCGCCTTCCTGGCCGTTGGAATCTACGTCACGTTCTGGCTCTATGACGGCTTCGGCGATCTCTACGCCAGGGCGCGGCAACACCCCGAGCTCGCCAGCCTGCTGGTGTTCGACAGCACGGGCCGGATCGGTTTCGGCGGCTGGTTCGCGCATGTGCTGCTGGCGATGCTGTCGGTGATCTTTCTGCCGCGCCAGTTCCAGCTTGCGGTGGTCGAGAACGTCAATGAGCAACACCTGCGCCGCGCCACCTGGCTCTTCCCTTGTTACCTGCTGGCAATCAACATCTTCGTGATCCCTATTGCGCTCGGTGGGTTGCTGCACTTCGGTAAGGGCACGGTTGACCCCGATACCTTCGTGCTGACCCTGCCGCTGGCGCACGACAATGCCGTGCTGGCGCTTTTTGTCTTCATCGGTGGCCTGTCGGCAGCGACCGGCATGGTGATTGTCGAAGCCATTGCGCTGTCGACGATGGTGTGCAACGACTTGGTGATGCCGATCCTGTTGCGCAGTCGCCGGCTGGGACTTTCTGCGCAGCGCGATCTGACCGGCCTGCTGCTGGGGATTCGTCGCGGCGCCATTCTTGGCGTTTTGCTGCTCGGATACCTGTACTTTCGACTTGCCGGTGAAGCCTATGCACTCGTCAGCATCGGCCTGATCAGTTTCGCAGCGGTGGCGCAGTTTGCGCCGGCGATGCTGGGTGGCATGTACTGGCGCAGCGGCACCCGCGACGGCGCTCTTGCCGGCCTGCTGGCCGGATTTCTGGTGTGGACCTACACTTTGCTGCTGCCGTCCTTCGCCAAGTCCGGCTGGCTCGACCCGGCCTACCTGCAGGATGGGCCGCTCGGGCTGACCGCGCTCCGGCCCGAGCACTTGTTCGGGCTGAGTGGGCTCGACAACATCAGTCACGCCCTGTTCTGGAGCCTGTTGGCCAATATCGGTTGCTACGTGTTCGTGTCGCTGCTGCGCGTACCAACCGGTGCCGAGGCGAGCCAGGGCACGATGTTTGTCGATGTCTTTCGCCGCGGCGACAGCCCGCCCGCGAGTTTCTGGCGCGGTCGTGCCGAACTGGATGATTTGTTGCCCCTGGTTGCCCGCTTCCTGGGGCAGCGACGCACCGAGGAAGCCTTCGGCGCCTATGCGCGATCAAGTGGCCTGGAAAGCATGGCGCGACTCAAGGCCGATCCGGAGCTGGTCGATTTCGCCGAGTCGCTTCTTGCCGGTGCGATTGGCAGCGCCTCGGCCCGCGTCATGGTGTCGAGCGTGGTCCAGGAAGAGCCGCTTGGCCTGGGCGAAGTCATGGACATCCTTGACGAGGCCTCTCAGGTGCGCGCGTATTCTCATCAGCTCGAGGAGAAATCGCGCGCGCTCGAGGCAGCAACCGCCGAGTTGCGCGCGGCCAACGAAAAGCTGAAGGAGCTCGACGGTCTCAAGGACGACTTCATGTCTTCGGTGACGCACGAATTGCGCACGCCGCTGACCTCAATTCGCGCCCTGTCCGAAATGATGCTGGATGACGCGGACATCGACGTGGCCGATCGCCAGCGCTTTCTGGGCATCATCGTGTCGGAGACGGTGCGTCTGACGCGGCTCGTCAATCAGGTGCTGGACCTGGCCAAGATCGAGTCGGGCCATGCCGAGTGGTACAACACCGACATCGACATGCGCGAACTGGTGACGCATGCCGTAGATGCGACACTGCAGCTCTTTCGCGATCGGGAAACCGAGGTCCAGGTGAGCCTGCCTGATGAAATTCCGCTGCTCCGCGCCGACCACGACCGTTTACTGCAGGTGATGCTCAACCTGCTGTCGAATGCAGCCAAATTTGTGCCGGCGCAAGGGGGGCGAGTTCAGGTGCGGCTTGTCGCCGACTCGGCCCGTATCCGTGTCGATGTGGCCGACAATGGCCCGGGCATCGAGCCCGAATTCGAGCCGGCGATCTTTCAGAAGTTCAGGCAGGGGGGCGACGAGCGCTCACGTCCGCAGGGTACCGGTCTGGGGCTGCCAATCAGCCGCCAGATCGTCGAGCATTTTGGCGGACGCTTGTGGCTGGAGTCGGTGCCCGGAGAAGGGGCGACCTTCTCGTTCGAATTGCCCTTGCCGCCAGCCGCAGCGGGTCAATGACATAGAATGGTGCAGGACAGGGAGGAGAAGCGTATGGCGAAGAAAATACTGATTGCAGACGACGAACAGAATATTGTCATCTCCCTGGAGTTCCTCATGAAAAGGGAGGGTTTTGAGGTCGTGGTGGCAAACGACGGCGAAGAGGCAGTGAGGCGTATTCGCAGCGACTGCCCCGATCTGGTGTTGCTCGACGTGATGATGCCAAAGAAGAGCGGCTTCGAGGTCTGTCAGGAGATCAAGTCCGATCCAGCAATGAGCGGCGTTCGCATCCTGATGCTGACGGCAAAGGGGCGTGATACCGAAGTGGCCAAGGGGTTGGCGCTGGGGGCCGATGCCTACATGACAAAGCCGTTCTCGACCAAGGAACTTGTGGCGAAGGTTCGCAGCATGCTGGAGGCCTGATCCATGTCGGCCCGCTTGCGATTTACACTTGCAATCGTCGTGCTCGGTTTGCTGATGACCGGGCCTTTTATCCTGACTGCGCTGATCGTGTGGTTCGAAACCCAGAGCGAGGGGCGTCAGCAGTTGCTGGACGTGCTCGTGCCCCACCTTGGGGTCGGCACGATGCTGACCGCGATGGGTTTTGCCGCCGGGGTTGGTGTGTTGCGCACGCTGTTTCGGCAGTACGTCCAGGGCTTGTTGCGGATGGCGGAGAACCTGCGCCTGATGCTCGGTGCCAACCGCGGCTTCCGGGTCCAGCCCGAAGGGCCGCCCGAAGTGCAGATGCTGGCAAATGCCGCCAATGAACTGGCGACCCAGCGCGATGAACTGCTCGGCGATGTCGAGGCCCAGATTGCACGCGCCATGGACTCTGTCGAGCAGGAAAAGAATCGGCTCGCGGCGCTGATGTCGGAACTCACCCAGAGTGTCGTCGTGTGCAATCTGGATGGACGCATTCTGCTTTACAACAGCCGCGCCCGTTTGCAGTTCCGTGCCTTGTCGGACGCCCCCGGGGTGGCCGGCGGCGGTGAGCTGATTGGCCTCGGCCGCTCGATCTATGCCGTGTTCGAGCGCAACCTGATTGCCCACGCGCTGGAAACCATCCAGCAACGCCTGAAGCGTGGCGTCGCCCAGCCGCAGGCCAACTTCGTCACCACCACGCGTGCCGGGCAATTGCTGCGCGTGCAGATGGCGCCGGTGCTGGCCGTCGCAAAGGCGACGACGGTGGAAGCTGAAACGGAGGCAGCGGCGGAGGCCGCATCGCAGCCGAGTGGGCCGCAGGAGCGCACGCAGACCGGATTCATCCTGATGCTCGACAACATTACGCGCAACTTCGAGACCGAGTCGCGGCGGGATCAGATGCTGCACAACCTCACCGAGGGCAACCGTGCTGCGCTGGCAAACGTGCGGGCCGCTGCGGAGATGCTTGAATACGGCGATCTGCCTGACGAGATGCGCGATCGCTTCCGGCGTGTGATCCGCGACGAGGTGCAGGGCATGAGCCAGCGCCTGAACGAGACTGCCGACGAGTTCGCCGACGCCTTGAAGGTGCGCTGGCCGCTGGAAGAAATGCTCGGGGCCGACCTGGTCGCGGCAGTGCAGCGCCGCATCGAACAGCGCATTGGTGTGAAGACCAAACTCGAGGAAGTGGACGAAAGCCTGTGGGTGAAGGTCGACAGCTTTTCCCTGATCCAGGCACTGACCTATCTTGCCAGTCGTTTGTCGGATGAGTTCGAAGTGCGCGAGCTGCGCTTCCGTCTGACCGCGGCCGGGCGACTCGTTCACCTCGACCTGATCTGGTCAGGTCAGGCGATGAGCACCGAGACGGTCATGAGCTGGGAACTCGAGCCGATGAAGATCGAGGACGAGAGCAGTCCGCTTACCGTGCGAGACGTTATCGATCGCCACAACGGAGAAATGTGGCTTGAACGTGAGAAGGTGCGTCACCGCGCCTTCTTCCGTGTGCTGCTGCCGGCGGCCGTGCCGCAGGAGCAGGCCGAGCCCGAGCTTTTCCTGCGTGGCGAGAGCCGTCCGGAGTATTACGATTTCGATCTCTTCGCCTGGTCCGAGAGGTCTCACGAAATCGAGGATCGTCCGCTCACCGAGCTGACGTTCACGGTCTTCGATACCGAAACCACGGGTCTCAATCCTTCGCAGGGCGATGAGATCATCCAGATCGGTGCGACGCGCATCGTCAACGGCAAATTGCTGCGCAGCGAGTCCTTCGAGCAGCTGATCGATCCACGGCGACCGCTGGCCGCGGAGTCGGCAAAGATCCACGGCATCACGACAGACATGCTCAAGGGGCAACCGACCATCGACGCGGTGCTGCCAGCCTTCCACGCTTTCTCTGCCGACACCGTGCTGATCGCTCATAACGCCGCCTTCGACATGCGTTTCCTTCAGCTCAAGGAAGAGGAAACGGGGCTGCGCTTCGATCATCCAGTCATCGATACACTGCTGCTGTCGGCGGTCGTGCATCCCAATCAGGAGTCGCACCGTCTTGAAGCGATCGCCGAACGGCTGGGCCTGACCATTGTCGGCCGTCACACCGCGCTTGGCGACGCGATCGTGACCGCGGAGGTCTTCCTCAAACTGGTGCCCTTACTGGCGGAGAAGGGTATTCGTACGTTGCGTGACGCACGCGAGGCGGCGGAAAAGACCTACTACGCGCGGATCAAGTATTGATGCCTTGCGGGCTGGAGCGCATCGCCTTTCAGGATAGGCTGTGAGCGCCCAGTCCGCGTTCACCCGCCGTCTCAAGCGTTACTACGGCTGGTACACCGGCTGCTTCGTGCTGTTCGTGCTGGGGCTGGCCATCGGCGAGCAGCTTGGCCTGTCGCAGCGCATGATCGGTCACGTCTTCCTGTTTGTGACCATTGCCATCTATGCCGGCATCGGGGTCATGAGCCGGACCTCGGACGTGTCCGAGTACTACGTGGCCGGCCGGCGCGTTCCGGCCCTGTTCAACGGCATGGCGATCGCGGCCGACTGGATGAGTGCCGCATCCTTCATCGGTCTTGCCGGGACGCTGTATTTCTCCGGTTTCGAGGGGCTCGCCTTCGTCACTGGATGGACGGGTGGCTTCGTGCTGGTGGCGCTGCTGCTTGCGCCCTATCTGCGCAAGTTCGGCCAATACACTATTCCGGATTTTCTTGGCGCGCGCTACCAGGGCAATGTTGCACGGCTGGTGGGACTGGCCGCGACGGTGCTTGCCAGCTTCGTGTACCTGGTCGCGCAAATCTACGGCGTGGGCCTGGTCACCAGCCGCTTCGTCAGCGTCGAGTTCGAGATCGGGCTGTTCGTCGGACTGGCAGGCATCCTGGTGTGCTCCTTCCTTGGTGGCATGCGGGCGGTCACCTGGACCCAGGTTGCGCAGTACGTGATTCTGATCATCGCCTACCTCGTGCCGGTGGTAATTCTGTCTTACAAGCTCACCGGCATTCCCATTCCCCAGGCGGTGTACGGCACGGTTCTGCAGCAGATCAGCGACCGCGAGCAAGTGCTGTTCGATGCGCCCGGCGAGGTCGAGGTACGCACACTGTACCGGCAGCGGGCCGATGGCTATGCGGCCAGGATCGAAGGCCTTCCCGGTTCGCTGGAGCTCGAACGTCGAGCCATGATCGAGCGGCTCAACACGCTGCGCCTGGACAATGCATCGGCGCGTGAGATTGCCTTGTCCGAGCGGGCGCTCCGTGACCTGCCCCACACGCCGGCGGAGGCAAGGGTGCAATGGGACAAGGTACGCATCGATGCGCTTGAGCGCGCGCGACCTCCGCCGCGCCATGCTGAGGCACACCCGGGCCGTAACGCGCAGGAGTCGAACACGGCACGCAACAATTTCCTCGCGTTGATGTTCGTGCTGATGGTCGGTACCGCTGCGCTACCTCACATTCTGATGCGCTACTACACAACGCCCGGGGTCAAGGATGCGCGCAAGTCGGTGCTGTGGTCGCTGTTCTTCATCTTTTTGCTGTATGTCACAGCACCGGCTTATGCGGTGTTCGCAAAGTGGGAGGTCTATCACAACGTGGTCGGCTCGACACTGGACATCCTGCCCGACTGGGTTGCTTCGTGGGGCAAGGTCGGGCTGGTAAAGATCGAAGACCTGAACGCTGATGGCATCCTTCAGCTTGCCGAGTTGCGCCTGAACACCGATGTGATCGTGCTGGCGACGCCCGAGATTGCGGGTTTGCCTTACGTAGTCTCGGGTCTGGTGGCAGCAGGGGGGCTTGCCGCTGCGCTGTCGACGGCCGACGGCCTGCTGTTGACGATCGCCAACGCCTTGTCGCACGACCTTTACTACAAGGTGATCAACCCCGCGGCGTCGACCCAACGACGCCTGGTGATCTCGAAATCGCAGCTGCTCATCGTGGCCCTGGTTGCGGCCTGGGTCGCTTCGCTGCGCCCGGACAACATTCTGTTCATGGTCGGGCTGGCTTTTTCGATTGGCGGGTCGGCTTTCTTCCCGGCGTTGGTGCTGGGTATCTTCTGGAAGCGGGCCAATCGCCCGGGTGCGGTGGCGGGGATGGTGGCCGGGTTGTCGGTGACACTTTTTTACGTTGCGCAGACACACAGCTTTTTTGGTGGTTCGATGGACCATGCATGGTTCGATATCAATTCGATCTCTGCAGGGGTGTTCGGTGTGCCGCTCGGATTCGTCACCATCATCGTCGTCAGTCTGCTGACCAAGCCGCCACCGCAGGAAATCCAGGACCTCGTCGACTACATGCGCTACCCGCAGTTGCCACAGGAACACCGTAAGAAGGGCTGAACCCCGGCGTCGGGGTACCTGACTGCCCCCTGCGGTCCGGCCAGTCGGCGCCAGCGTGTCCTTGCCACGTCCTGATCACCACCTTATCCGTATGGGCGCCTCGTTCTATTGGCACTTCGTTCATTTTCCTCGCCGCCAGGCGTGGTAACGCGACACCCACTTCAGCAGTTGCTGTGGCGCGTGGGCACGCTTCCATTCCCCGGCCGCGTACTTGTTGGCTTCGGACAGCGTCGGATAAGGGTGAATGGTGCCGAGAATCTTGTTCAGGCCCAGCCCATGCTTCATCGCCAGGGTGTATTCAGCGAGCAGTTCGCCCGCATGCTCGCCAACGATGCTCACCCCCAGAATTTGATCGCGGCCAGGAGCCGTCAGCACCTTGACGAAGCCGTGAGCGGAACCGTCGGTGATCGCGCGGTCGAGCTCGCTCATGTCATAGCGCGTGACTTCGAAAGCAATACCGCGCGCGGCCGCTTCGCGCTCGTTGAGGCCGACCCGGGCGACCTCGGGGTCGATGAAGGTCGTGTGCGGAATCACGCGGTAATCGACCCGAAAGCGGCGAAGGTGGCCGAAGAGCGCATTGACCGCGGCGTACCAGGCCTGATGCGCCGCCACATGGGTGAACTGATACGGCCCCGCAACGTCGCCGGCAGCGTAGATGTTGGGGTAGATCGTTTCCAGATAGTCATTGGTGAGCACGTTGCGATCAGTCTGAATGCCCAGGTCTTCCAGACCGTAGCCCTCGAGTCGCGCCACTCGTCCGACAGCGCAGAGCAGGGCGTCGAACTCGATCCGGCGTTCGCCGTGTGCGTCCTGCACGACGATGAATCGATGTGGCAGTCCGTCCTCACCCATCTCGAGTTCGCAGCGCACCGCGGTGTGTCCGGTCAGCACGCTTACACCGTCGCGCTGCAGGGCCTCGAGTGCAGCAGCGCAAACGTCCTCGTCTTCGCGTCCCAGGACGCGATCACCGTGTTCGATCTGCACCACTTCGGATCCGAGTCGGGCCATGCACTGGGCCAGTTCGCAGCCGATTGGTCCGCCGCCCAGCACGACCAGCCGGCGTGGCGGCGCATCAAGTTGGGCGAGTTCGTCCCACAGGGTATCGCTGCTCAGGTAGCCGACCTCATCCAGACCTGGCAGTTCGGGCACCCTGGGGCGGGCGCCCGCCGCGATGACGATGCTGCGCGTGGTCAGGCGTCGCGTGCTGCCGTCATTGAGCGCAATGTCGACCGTCCACGGGTCGACAAGGCGGGCGTGCCCTTGCACCACCTCGACGCCAAGTGCGGTGTATCGCTCGATGCTGTCATGAGGCTCGATCTGGCGGATCACCGCCTGTACGCGCGCCATGAGCTTGGCAAAACTGAACGCTGGGGTGGCTGCCTCCAGACCGTAGTGGTCGGCATGGCGGATCTGGTGCGCCAGGCGGGCGCTGCGGATCAAGGTCTTGCTGGGTACGCAGCCGGTGTTGAGGCAGTCGCCGCCCAGCTTGCCAGCCTCGATCAGCGTCACCCTGGCCTTGACCGCGGCTGCAATATAGGCCGTGACCAGGCCCGCGGCGCCTGCGCCGATGACCACCAGGTTGCGATCGAAACGCTGCGGGCGCAGCCAGCGCGCATAGACGCGGCGAACCTGAATCCACCTCAGGAGCTTGCGCGCGATCAGGGGGAAGAGACCGAGCAGTGCGAAGGACAGCAGCAGTCCCGGCGACACGATGCCGCTCAGGCTTTCGATCGAACCCAGTTCGGTGCCTGCATTCACATACACCAGCGTTGCTGGAAACATGCCGATCTGGCTGACCCAGTAATAGGTGCGCGCCCGGATCGGGCTGAGCCCCATCAGCAGGTTGATGAGGAAGAACGGAAAGGCCGGTACCAGCCGGAGCGTGAACAGATAAAAGGCCCCATCGCGCCGGATACCCTCATTGGTGGCCTTGAGGCGGTCGCCGAAGCGCGCCTGCACGCGATCGCGCAGCAGATGGCGGGAGACGAGAAAGGCCAGGGTTGCACCGATCGTCGACGCGAAGGAAACGATCAGACTACCCCACCACAGGCCGAACAGCGCGCCACCGGCCAGCGTCATCACCGTGGCGCCAGGCAGCGACAGGGCCGTGACGACAAGATAGAGCAGGGCGTATGCGCCGGCGACCAGCAGCGGCGATGTCGCCTGCCACGCGGAAAACTGCGTCATGCCGGCCTTGAGGCGGTCGAGGTCGAGCGCTCGATGCAGGTCGAGGAGGAAGAAGGCGACGAAGAGGGCGGCGACCAGGGCGGCGAGGAGCGCAGGCAGGAGGGATTTTTTCATCGAATCGGACTGTGTTGCTTGTCTCGGTGGGGTGGGTTCAGGGGGCTGACTCGGTGGACCTGAGCCGGTGGACCTGGGTCGGTGAGCCGAGCTCTTGAGTACGGACTCCGAGGCCGGACTCAGCGTGAAAAACAAGTCAGGAGGTCTCGCCCCGTGCCGACAAGGCGCCCAATGCCTCACAGCGTGTGGCGACGGATGAAGGCACGGTCGATCCGGTCTTTCCAGTGCCACGCCCAGCGACCTTCGGCCGAACAGCCGCCCCAGGATGCGATCGCATGGCGTGGGCCGCAGGCAATCAGGTACAGCGAACGCTTCCGGGGGGAGTAAGTGTGCAGCACTCCACCGCCCGATGTCGTCAGCAGATTGTGTGCCAGCACCGGTCCGGCATGCACCGCATGGACGCCTGAGCGCGCGAGGCTGCGGTCCAGGCGGCTACAGCAGTCCCCGGCCGCGAACACTTCGGGGTGGGATGTGCTCTGGTGCGCTGCGTTGACCTCGACCCAGCCCTCGTCGCTGCATGCCAGCCCGCTGTCGGCAAGCCAGGCCAGCGGACGGGCGCCAGTGGCAGCGATCACGCAGTCTGCCGGGAACAGGCTGCCATCCGCCAAGTGCAGACCCTGTGGACCCGCCTGCGCGCGTTGCGACACCAGCCCGACGCCACTGTGTGTGAGGTAACGCTGCACCCGTTTGCGCACGCTTTCCGCATGTCCGGGTAGAAGTGCGGTGGACGGGGCGACCAGACTTACGTCGATCCGCGCGTGCGTGGCTGACCGCGCACTGCCCAGTGCGTGGCGCGCCGCCAGTGCCAGCTCGACACCCGCGGCGCCGCCGCCGACGATAGACAGGTGGTATCCGCATCCCGCAGTGGCACAGGCCATCAGTCGCGGCCAGGCAGCGAAGAAATCCGGCAGTGGCTTCACCGGCAGCAAACGCTGCTGATGGTCGGTGGCGTCGATGCCCAGCGGATCGTGGTGCAGTGGTTCGAGTGCGCGAGTGTCGGTCTCGCTGCCCGGATCGAGGGACAGCAGATCGAAATCAAGGCAATTTCCCTCTGCGAGGCGCAGCTGGCGTGCATTTGCAGTGAGCGCCTGCACGCGCCCCAGGTGCAGGCGAACCCCCGCCGCCTCGGCGAGCGGGCGCAGGTCGATACGACAGTCGGCCTCGGTGTAGTGTCCGGCAATGAATCCGGGCAGCATGCCGGAGTAGTATTGCCAGGGAGAGGGCGTCACCAGCACGGTTTCCAGGTCAGCGGGTCGCTGGCGGGCAAGTGCCCGCAGCACCGCAAGCTGGGCATGGCCACCACCGACGAGAACGAGTCTTCTCATGCGTACTCCCTTGGATGGAACTGCTGGCGCGCAAGCGTTTCTCAGTTCGGTACGGCGAATGATTCATCAAGGCAGTGTGCTTGCCTTCGGTGCCGCGAAATATTTCAGAGGAAGCGCATGCACGCCACTTTTCCGCTGCTGCAAGTCAGCGATTTTCCCCCGATTCGGCGTGACGCAGTCACGACCCTGCAGGTGAACCTCGGTTATCGGTGCAATCAGTCCTGCGTGCATTGTCACGTCAATGCCGGGCCCAACCGAACCGAGATGATGGACGATGCAACGCTGGCGCTCATTTCCGATGTGTTGCGGGCGCGCCGGATCACCACCCTGGACCTGACCGGCGGCGCACCGGAACTGCATCCGCGCTTTCGCGAACTGGTGCGGCGCGCGCGCGACCAAGGGGTGCGGGTCATCGATCGCTGCAACCTCACCATTCTGCTCGAACCGGGCCAGGAAGCGCTGGCAGCGTTCCTGGCCGACAACGAGGTCGAGATCGTCGCCTCGCTGCCCTGTTATTCGATTGACAACGTCGACCGCCAGCGCGGCACGGGCGTATTCGACAAGAGTATCGCCGCCCTGCAGCGGCTCAATGCGCTGGGCTACGGTCGTGCGGGCAGCGGACGCGTACTGAATCTGGTCTACAACCCGCAAGGGCCGGTGCTGCCACCTGACCAGCAGAGGCTGGAATCAGATTACAAGCGCGAGCTGTGGGCGCGTTTCGGTATTGTCTTCAATACCTTGTATGCACTGGCCAACATGCCGATCCAGCGCTTCGGGTCGATGCTGATTTCGAAAGGCCAGTTCAACGACTACCTGCAGTTGCTGAAGGACGCGCATCGCACGGCGAACCTTGCCAACGTGATGTGCCGCTCCCTGATCAGCGTCGACTGGCAGGGTCGCTTGTACGACTGCGACTTCAACCAGCAGCTCGAACTGCCCGTGGCAAAGGCGTTTTCAGCCATCGAGCCTCCGCACCTGCGCGATCTGCTGCACGACGATCCAGCCGGCGATTCGATTCGTGTGGCCGCGCATTGCTATGGTTGCACCGCGGGCATGGGTTCGAGCTGTGGCGGCGCGCTGGAGCACTGAGGTGCGTCGGCAAGCATGCCCGGCTGCGCCTGCGAAGCTCGCCGCCCGAGGTCTGTCGATCGTCGTGCCGATGCTCGACGAGGCTGCCGTTCTGCCCGGCTTGATCGCGCATTTGTCGGGCTGGCGTGATGGTGGCTGCGAAGTCGTGCTGGTCGATGGCGGTAGTGGTGACGGCTCTGCAGATCTTGCCCGCGCTGCCGGTCTTCGCGTCATCGACGGTCCGCGAGGTCGTGCACGGCAGATGAACGCCGGCGCAGCGGTCTGTCGGGGCGAGATTCTGTTGTTTCTGCATGCCGATACCCGTCTGCCGGACGATGCAGGGGCCGAAGTTGTGCGAGCCCTGTCGGACGTGGGGCATCACTGGGGGCGCTTCGATGTTCACATTGAGGGCCGGCCGGCGATGCTGCGCATCGTCGGTGCGGCGATGAACCTGCGCTCCCGCCTGAGCGGCATCGCCACGGGTGACCAGGCGATCTTCGTGCGGCGCACGCTTTTCGAGACCATTGGCGGGTTTGCCGGGCTGCCGCTGATGGAAGACATCGAGTTGTGCACACGCTTGCGTCGGCATTCGCCGCCGGCCTGTCTGCGCGCACGGGTACGCACTTCCGGGCGACGCTGGGAGCAGCGCGGCGTGTGGCGCACCATCCTGTTGATGTGGCGCCTGCGCTGGGCCTACTGGCGCGGCGTGCCGGTGGAACGACTGGCGAAGGCCTACAGGTGTTGAGCGGGGTGCGTATCGTCGTGTTCGCCAAGGCGCCGCAACCCGGCCAGGCAAAAACGCGACTGATTCCCGCCCTGGGCGCTGAGCGTGCTGCCGCGCTTGCGCGCCGCATGCTGAATCAGACTCTGGCCGAGGCACTGGCAGCCGGACTTGCGGGCACCGAGCTGTGTGCGAGCCCCGCGCCCGACGACGGCGCCTGGAACGGTGTGAACGCGCCGCCGGGAGTGCGCTGGACCGAGCAGGGTGAGGGCGACCTCGGGGCACGCATGGCACGTGCTGCACAGCGCGTGATTGCGACGGGCAATGCCGTATTGCTGATTGGTACCGATTGCCCGGCGCTCGATGCGCGGACGCTGCAGGTGGCGGCATCAGCGCTGGATACGGCAGATGCGGTGATGCTGCCGACGGCAGACGGTGGTTACGCCCTGCTCGGGCTGAGGCGCTTCGCACCCAGCCTGTTCGAGGGCATCGCCTGGAGCACCTCGACGGTCGCAACGCTCACCCTTGCACGACTGCGGGCGCTGGGATGGGAGGCGCGTGTACTGGCCGAGGTTCATGACATCGACGAGCCGGCTGATCTGTGCTGGCTGCCCGATGCCTGGTGCGGGGGTGACGAGGGCGACGAGCTTGATGAGGTTGACGGCAGTCACGACTTGGGCGCGAGTGGGCTGCAGCTAAACGAGGATGGGGGCAAGGAATGATCAAGGCAATCGTGACGGGGCACAGCCAGGGGCTGGGCGCAGCGGTCGCAGCGGTACTGTTGCAGCGCGGTGTCCCGGTGCTGGGGCTGAGTCGGCGTGCCAACGTCGCCCTGGCTGCTCAGTATGGCGAGGCGCTGCTTGAACATGCGCTCGACCTGAGTGATGGCGCTGCGCTCGCTGCGTGGCTGGAGGGCGATGCAATGGTGCGCTGGTTCGACGGGGCGGATGCGGCCCTGCTCGTCAACAATGCCGGCACAGTGGCGCCGATGGGGCTGCTCGGCTCCCACCGCGCCAGTGAGATTGCGCGCGCGGTGACGCTCAACCTGACGGCGCCGCTGATGCTGAGCGACGCCTTGTGCCGGATCACGAACGCACTCGCCGAGCGGCGCATCCTGCATGTGTCCAGCGGCGCGGCGCGCAAGCCCTACGCGGGCTGGAGCGTGTACTGCGCCACCAAGGCGGCGCTCGACCACCATGCCCGCGCGGTGGCTGCCGAGGCGCATCGGGGCCTGCGCATTGCCAGCGTGGCGCCGGGCGTGCTGGATACGGCCATGCAGGCCGAGATTCGTGCCAGCAGCCTGGAGCGCTTCCCGCTGCGCGAGCGTTTCGAAGACCTGTATCGCAACGCGGGCCTGAGTTCGCCGGCGGACAGCGCGCGCCAACTGGTCGATGCCTTGCTGGATGCACGCTTTGGCAGTGTGGCGACCACGGATCTGCGCGAGCGCCCCTTATCCCCCTCTTGAAGCGTGGGCGATCCACCCCACATATGCTTCAGTTAAACGAATCCCGAGGATGGCCCACATGCGCTTCGACAAACTCACCACCAAGTTTCAGCAGGCCCTGCAGGACGCACAGAGCGTCGCCCTGGGCAATGACCAGCAGTTCGTCGAGCCGCAGCATCTGCTGCAGGCCATGCTCGGCCAGGACGACGGTGGCCCCCTGTCCCTGTTGCAGCGCGCCGGGGTCAATGTTCCGCCGCTGAAGGTCGCGTTGGGCAAGGCCATCGAACGCCTGCCCAAGGTTGAAGGGCATGGTGGCGATGTCAGCATTGGCCGTGACCTCAACAACCTGCTCAACATGACCGATCGTGAGGCGCAGAAACGCGGCGATCAGTTCATCACCAGCGAGATGTTCCTGCTCGCCCTGGCCGAGGACAAGGGCGAGACGGGCCGCCTGATGAAGGAACACGGCCTTGCCCGCAAGGCACTTGAAGCGGCGATTGAAGTGGTGCGTGGTGGCGCTGGCGTGGATAGCCAGGATGCCGAGGGTCAGCGCGAGTCGCTGACGAAATACTGCATGGACCTTACCGAGCGCGCCCGCAGCGGCAAGCTCGACCCGGTGATCGGGCGCGATGACGAGATTCGTCGTGCGATGCAGATCCTGCAGCGCCGGACCAAGAACAACCCGGTGCTGATCGGCGAACCGGGGGTGGGCAAGACCGCCATCGTCGAAGGCCTCGCGCAGCGCATCGTCAATGACGAGGTGCCCGAGACCCTGAAGGGCAAGCGCGTGCTGTCGCTGGACATGGCGGCGCTGCTTGCAGGGGCCAAGTACCGTGGCGAGTTCGAAGAGCGCCTGAAGGCGGTACTCAAGGAACTCGCGCAGGAAGAGGGGCGCGTCATCCTCTTCATCGACGAGATCCACACCATGGTCGGTGCCGGCAAGGCCGAGGGCGCGATGGACGCCGGCAACATGCTCAAGCCTGCGCTCGCACGCGGCGAGCTTCACTGCATCGGCGCCACGACGCTGGACGAATACCGTAGGTACATCGAGAAGGACGCCGCGCTTGAGCGCCGCTTCCAGAAGGTGATGGTCGAAGAGCCGACGATGGAGGCGACCATCGCCATCCTGCGCGGCCTGCAGGAAAAGTACGAGATCCACCATGGTGTCGACATCACCGATCCGGCCATCGTCGCCGCCGCCGAGTTGTCCAGCCGCTACATCACCGACCGCTTCCTGCCAGACAAGGCCATCGACCTGATTGACGAGGCCGCTGCGCGCATCAAGATGGAGATCGACTCCAAACCGGAAGTCATGGACAAGCTCGACCGGCGCATGATCCAGCTCAAGATCGAGCGCGAGGCGGTGAAAAAGGAGAAGGACGAAGCCTCGCAGAAGCGTCTCGCGCTGATCGAGGAGGAGCTCGCCAAGCTCCAGCGCGAATACAACGACCTTGAGGAAATCTGGAAAAGCGAAAAATCCCGGGCTGCGGGTTCGGCCCACATCAAGGAAGAGATCGACCATTTGCGCGCGCAAATGGCTGATTTCCAGCGCAAGGGCCAGCTCGACAAGGTCGCCGAGTTGCAATACGGCAAATTGCCGCAACTCGAAGGTCAGCTCAAGATGGCAGAGCAGGCGGGTGAGACGGCCACGCCCAACAAGCTGCTGCGTACACAGGTTGGCGCCGAGGAAATCGCCGAGGTGGTGTCGCGCGCCACCGGCATCCCGGTGAGCAAGATGATGCAGGGCGAGCGCGAGAAATTGCTGCAGATGGAAGGCAAGCTGCATGAGCGCGTGGTTGGTCAGGACGAGGCGGTGCGCTTGGTGTCGGACGCCATCCGCCGTTCGCGCGCGGGCTTGTCGGACGAGAACCGTCCCTATGGCTCCTTCCTGTTCCTTGGACCAACCGGCGTGGGCAAGACCGAGCTGTGCAAGGCGCTGGCGAGCTTCCTGTTCGACTCTGAAGATCACCTGGTCCGTATCGACATGAGCGAGTTCATGGAGAAGCACTCGGTCGCACGCTTGATCGGTGCGCCACCGGGCTATGTCGGTTACGAGGAGGGTGGTTACCTGACCGAACAGGTGCGGCGCAAGCCTTACAGCGTGATCCTGTTCGACGAGGTCGAGAAGGCCCATCCGGATGTGTTCAACGTGCTGCTGCAGGTGCTGGACGATGGCCGCATGACCGATGGACAGGGGCGTACGGTGGACTTCAAGAACACCGTGATCGTGATGACTTCCAACCTTGGCAGCCAGATGATTCAGCAGATGGCGGGCGACGACTACGGCGTGATCAAGCTGGCGGTGATGGCGGAGGTCAAGACCTACTTCCGGCCCGAGTTCATCAACCGTATCGACGAAATGGTGGTGTTCCACGCGCTCGACGAGAAGCATATCGCGGGTATCGCCAAGATCCAGCTGCAGTATCTCGAGAAGCGCCTGGCACGACTGGAGATGGAGCTGGAAGTCTCGGATGCGGCGCTGGCCGAGCTGGCGGAGGCCGGCTTCGATCCCTTGTTTGGCGCACGACCCCTGAAGCGGGCGATCCAGGAGCGCATCGAGAATCCGCTGGCGAAGGCCATTCTTGAGGGGCATTTTGCTGCCAAGGACCGGATCCGGGTCGAGGCGCGTGACGGCAAGCTGGTGTTCGAGCGTGCCTGATCCGTAGCGCGTTGCTGGCGTGGGTCAGACCGGGCGCCCTTGGGCGCTCAACTCTGGCCCACGCTGCGCACCCACTGCGCAAAGCTGGCTGCGTCCAGCGCTTTTGAAAACAGGTAGCCCTGCATCACCCTGCAGTTGCGCTCGGCAAGAAAGGCGCGCTGCATCTCGGTTTCCACCCCCTCGGCCACCACTTCCATCCCAAGGTCACGGGCAAGCGACAGCGCGGCCGAAACGACCGCGGCGTCTTCTGGGTCGCCAGGCAGGTCGGCGACAAAGGACTGGTCGATCTTGATTCGTTCCAGTGGCAGGCGCTTGAGGTAGGCGAGACAGGAATAGCCCGTACCGAAGTCGTCGAGTGCCAGTGTCACACCCAGGGCGACCAGTTTGTCGAGGCGCTCGGTGAGTGCCGAGCCGGGGTTCATGAGCGCGCTCTCGGTGATCTCCAGTTCGATGTAATTGGGGTCGGCGCCGGTTTCAGCGAAGATGGCCTCCACGGTCGACGCGAAGTCGTCGCGCTGGAACTGCAGTGCCGAAACGTTGACGGCGACCATAAGCTTGCCCAGGCCTTGTCCTGCCCACACCACCTGCTGGCGACAGGCCTCACGCAGCACCCACTGGCCGATGGTCACGATCAGCCCCGAGTCCTCGGCGATCGGGATGAAACGCGCAGGCGGGATCATGCCGCGCTCCGGGTGATGCCACCTCAGCAGTGCCTCGCAGCCCACGGCTCGACCGGAAAAGGTGTCGATCTGGGGCTGGTAGTGCAGGCTAAGTTCCTGATTGCCCACCGCGCGTCGCAAGGCACTTTCCAGTTGCAGGCGCTCGGTAGCGCGCAGGTTCATTTCCGGCACGAAGAACTGGTAGTTGTTGCGGCCGGCCGCCTTGGCGCCATACATCGCGGTGTCCGCATGCTTGAGCAGGACGTCGATGGACTTGCCATCCTCGGGATAGGCGGCAATGCCGATACTGACCGTAGGCCGCAGCTCGTGCTCGTCGATCCGCATCGGTTCGCCGAGCACGGCAAGCATCTTGCGGGCGACGTTGGCGGCGTCCTCGGCATGATCGAGTCTGGAAAGAAGGGCGACGAACTCGTCGCCTCCAAGGCGCGCCAGACGGTCTTCGCGGCGCATGCAGGCGGCCAGTCTGCGGGCGACGGTGGCAAGCAGGCGGTCGCCGATGGGGTGACCAAGCGAGTCGTTGATGGTCTTGAAGTTGTCGAGGTCGAGGAACAGCACGGCCAGACGATCGCCATGCCTTTCCGCTGCCGCCAGCGTCTGCCTTGCGTGCTCGGTCCAGGCACTGCGGTTGAGCAGGCCGGTCAGGGTGTCAAAGTGCGCCAGAAAGTGGATGTGGGCGTCGGCCTCGCGGGCTTCGGTCACGTCCTGCACCGTGCCGCGCAGGCGGATGAGCCTGTCCTCATGCCATTCGCTCTCGATCTGGAACTGCACGATGTGAGGCGGCGTCGTGTCGGTGCGGCAGTCGAGACTGAGCTGTCCCGGAGCCTGGGATAGCTCTTCGAGGCGCGCATCGAGCAGACGGCGATCTTCAGCGCACAGCGTGTTGACGATGTCGTTCAGGGACGTCAGCTTGCGTTCGTCGCAATCCAGGAGTTTGTGAAGCTCGCCGGAACACTGCAGGCCGTGGCGGCCAGTTTGTGTTTCCCAGCTTCCCATCCGTGCGATGCGCATTGCTTCGGCCAGGGCTTCCTGCTTCTCGCTCAAGGACGCAGTGGTGGCCTGCAACTCCCGCGTCCGGCGTTCGACCAGGGCGGCAATGCGGCGGGTGTTGCCGGTGGTGATCAGCAGGAATGCACCGAGCAGGCCGATGCCGAAGAGCCCGGTTGCGACCGTGCTCCAGGCGGCCCAGCTGCGCTGGGCGTGTACGTAAGTGTCGCTGGCGCGCAGCCTTAGCTGCCAACGCCGGCCGGCAAACGGCAGCACGACCTTTTGCGAAATGCGCAAGGACAGCCAGTCGTCGGTTTCGCAGCCACTCGGGCCGCTGAGTCGGGTGCTGGCGAGAGCCCCATTCAGATCGATGAGACAGAGCTCGATCCCCGCCGGGTCGGCCATGGCTCTGACGCTGGCCAGCGCGTCATCCATTCGAAACGCGGCCGAAATGACACCCGCCGCGCCCGTTGGGGGCTGCGAGCCGCCCCCGGCCGAATGCTCGGTACTGAGGTACACCACCACGCCGCGCTGCTTGCCCGTCTCCTGCACCAGCCGAAACGCCTCGGCGGCAACGGGCTGTCCGCTGTGGCGGGACTCGCGTATGGCCTCGACCGACGGAGGCAGGGACAGGGGATTGATGCCCAGTGCCTCCAGGTTCTGCCCAAGTGGCTCGACGTAGGTGATGGGCAGGTATTCATCTGCAGTTTCGGCAACGATGGTACTGCCGTCGATGTCGCGGTCGAGAATGCGGAAGCCGGCTTGGCCGAGTGTGCGGATTGAGTGCTCGAACTGCTCGCGGTCGGCATGGCGGACGAGCGGATTCCAGGTGAAATTTTGCGTGCCCGGATAGCGTTCGAGCCAGGGACTGACGAAGTTTCGAAATTCTGATCGGGTCACATCCTCACTGGCAGCAACCAGCCCCTTGATGGCCAGCATCATGTCGAGTTGCGCATCAAGACGCTTGCTGATCTGGCTGGCGATGAATCCGCTGTCGCGATTGAACTGGGCTTCCAGGCGCATCGTTTCCCACGCCATCATATGACGGAAGGCGAAACCGAGGATTGCCAGCGCGAGTGTGAGCGGAATGGCCACGCCGAGACGACGACTGCGCCAGTCGTTTGCGGGGCGGCCGAAGAATACGAACATCAGGGGCGCCGCGATGATGATGCCGAGCGTGTCGCCCAGCCACCAGTTCCACCAGTTGAAGGCCCATTCAAAGCTGGCCAGCACACCGCTTGCGTTGAGAAGGGGGATGCCGATCGAGGGAGCGATCAGGGCGCTGATCGGCGCGACCAGCACGATGAAGCGAACGATGGGGCCGGGGGCGTCGAGACGGTTGGGAAAGCCGACCAAGCGCTGTGCAAGCCAAGCCCCGGCAATCGCCTGCAAGGTCGATGCGCTGGCGAACATGCAAAGCAGGTCAGGCGGAACAGGCGCGCTGCTGACTGTGAGGCTTGCGAGCAGATGAACGATCAGCGAACCGGTGAATACCGCCGGCCAGACCCTGAGCCCGTAGATCAGTATGGCGGACAAGGCGATGCCCGCGGGGGGGAAGGCGGGTGAAGTGTAGCCAGGTGGCACTGCGAGTTCGAGCGACAGCCAGCCCACGGCGGCGTAGCCAAGCGTGATCGATAGAAGCAGGCCCACATAGCGGGCGAAAGTCCGCATTTGCATCATTGAAGTATACCGATCCAAAACTGCTCAGATTGGGGACTTTTGCACGCTGATGCCCTATGAGGGCAGATTCGGCGTCGAATGCGATAAACTTCCGGGCTGGCAAGCGATCGCGTCGGGTTCCAACGCGTCCCGTATCGTGTTCGTCTTGCTCAACTCCCCCCAAGGCTTTCACGGAAATCGAGATGCTCGAGGCTGTTCGCAGCAACAAGCGCGTTGCGCAAATCATTTTGGCCATCCTCATCGTGCCTTTTGCATTCTTTGGCATGGATTCGTACTTCAGTGATGCGCCCGGCGGCAATGAAGTCGCGGTCGTCGGCGGTTCGTCGATCGGCCGTGTCGAGTTCGAGGAGGCGCTAAGGGAGCAGCAGGACCGGCTGCGCGCGGCCGCCGGTGGCGAGATCGATCGGGCCCTGCTCGAGTCCGAGCAACTGCAGCGCTCAGTGCTGGACAATGTCATCAACCGCCGCGTACTGGCGCTTTACGCCGCCGAGAATCGTTTCACGGTCAGTCCTCAGGAACTTCAGCAGACTATCGCCTCGGTTCCTTCCTTTCAGGAAAACGGTGCTTTTTCCTTGCAGCGCTATGAAAGCCTGTTGCGGGCGCAGGGCATGTCGCCAGCGATGTTCGAGTCGCGCCTGGCGCAGGATGTCCGCGTCCAGCAGCTTTCGCTTGCCGTGGGCGACGCCGGTTTCGTGCCCACCGCAGCAGCACGTCGCTTTCTGTCGGCGCAGCTTGAGGAGCGCACGGTTCGCGAACTGCGCCTGACGGCTGCGCGCCTGGCAGCCGATCTGAGTGTCAGCGATGACGAAATCAACGCCTACTACACGGCCAATTCCGCACGCTTTCAGCGGCCGGCTCGCTTGCAGGCCGACTATGTGGTGTTCGATCGCGCGGTGGCTGAACAGCAGGTCGTGGTCAGCGATGACGATATCCGGGCCTTCTACGAAGGCAATCCCGATCGCTTCGGTGTTGCCGAAGAGCGTCGGGCCCGCCACGTTCTGCTGCAACTTGCGCCCGACGCCGCTCCGGCCGAAGTCGAGCGCGTGATGAACGAGGCCAGGGCGCTCGCCGAGCAACTGCGTCAGGACCCGGCCACCTTTGCCGCCGTGGCCAAGGAAAAGTCACAGGACACGGGATCGGCCTCGCGTGGCGGCGACCTGGGGTTCTTCGCTCGTGGCGCGATGGTCGGTGCGTTTGAAGATGCGGCTTTTTCGCAGCAGAAGGATGCGATCGGGGAACCGGTGCGTAGTGATTTCGGTGTTCACATCATCCAGGTGACTGACATCAAACCTGCATCGAAGCGTGCGTTCGAAGAGGTCCGTGACGAGATCGCCGGCGAATTGCGCAAACAGGCCGCGAGCCGGCGCTTCGCGGAGCAGGCGGAACAGTTTGCCAACATGGTGTACGAGCAGCCGGACAGCCTCGAACCCGCGGTGGACGCCTTGAAGCTGAAGGTTCAACACACGGACTGGGTCTCGCGCGACGGCGGCAGCGTCGGCGCCTACACTAACGAACGTTTGCTCAACGCGCTGTTTTCCGATGATGCGGTGAAGCAATCGCGTAACACGGAGGCAATCGAGGTTGCCTCCAACACGCTGGTGGCTGCGCGGGTACGTGCGTTCGAGCCTGCAGTCCAGCTTCCGCTTGAAGAGGTCAAGGCGCAGATCGTGACCGAGCTACGTCGCGAGGCGGGCGCCAGGCGCGCGGCCGAGCAGGGCGGTGCAATGCTGGCCGCGCTCAACAAGGGCGAGACGGTGGAGGCCAGTTTCGGCGAGGCGCGCAAGCTTCGCCGCGCCGCGCCTGAACTGCCGGGTGTGGCGATGCAGGCGGTGTTTTCCGCCCCGTCGGCCAAGCTTCCGATCCATGTGGGCGTGGGCATGACCGACGGCGACTATGTGATCTATCGAATCGACGCGGTGGACCGTCCGCAGATTGCCGACGATGATCCGCGGGTGAAGGGCGTGGCTGAGCAGTATGGGCAAGTGCTGGCCGAGCGCGATTTCGCCGAATTCATCGCCGAGTTGCGCAAGCGCTATGAGGTCGAGATCAAGCTGGTGCCGACGCTGGCGCAGCAGTGAGCAATGCGGGGGCAAGCCCCCGCAGTCTTGGCTGTCTCAGCCCACAAGTAAAAAGGCCCGACATGTTCGGGCCTTTTTACTTGTGGGTGACCGGCAAGTGCCCGGCTTCGATCAGGGCATCGGTTCAGCGTTGCCCAGTGCGGTGATGTTGAAGCCGGCATCCACGTACATGACTTCGCCGGTGATGCCGCTGGCGAGGTCCGAGCACATGAAGGCCGCGGCATTGCCGACTTCTTCGATGTTCACCGTGCGGCGCAAGGGCGCATTGTGCTCGTTGAACGCGAGCAGCTTGCCGAAACTGCCGATGCCCGACGCGGCCAGCGTCTTGATCGGGCCGGCGGAGATGGCGTTGGCGCGTGTGCCTTCGGGGCCGAGGCTGACAGCGAGATAACGCACCGCGGCTTCGAGGCTGGCCTTGGCCAGGCCCATGATGTTGTAGTTGGGCATGGTTCGCTCTGCGCCGAGATAGGTCAGCGTCAGCAGCGCGCCATTGCGCCCCTTCATCATTGGCCGGGCAGCCTTGGCGAGTGCAGGGAAGCTGTAGGCGCTGACTTCCTGCGCAATGCGGAATCCCTCGCGCGACAAGCCATCGAGAAAATCGCCGTCGAGCGCATCGACCGGGGCGAAGGCGATGGAATGGACCAGTCCGTCGAGCCCGTCCCAGTGCTGGCCGAGCTGGACGAACAGATCAGTGATCTGTTCGTCGTCCTGGACGTCGAGCGGGAACAGCAGCGTGCTGTCGAATTCGGCGGCCATTCTGGCCACACGCTCCTGAAAGCGCTCATTCTGATAGCTGAATGCCAGCTCCGCCCCTTCGCGATGCATGGCCTTGGCGATACCGTACGCAATCGAACGGTTGCTGAGCAGACCGGTGATCAGTATTCGTTTGCCGGCGAGAAAGCCCATTGAAGCAACTCCGAATGACAAGTGCCAGATTATAGCCAAAACCCCGACGGCCACCGTGGTCTTGCACTCCTTGCAGCTGAGGGGAAGGGTGTGGGTTGATGCAATGGCAGTCGAACGCGGCTGGATATGGTCCGCTTCCGGGGGGCGGGTCTCTCGAGCGCTGCGACAGCGGGCAAAACCTGCCAGAATCGCGGCTGCTCTCAATACGTCGCCTTCCTGTGTTCCGTCCAGTCCGTTCACGCAGCACCTCGTCCAGCCTGTTTTGCCGCGTCCTTGCCCATGGGATTGCGACAGCCTGCGCGTTTGTGCTGGCCGGCTGTTCTGCCGAGCTGAACGACCCCTACCCCGTGGCGGAGCGTGGGCAGAACATCTTTTACAGCGCGTTTACCGAACGGCCAAAGCATCTCGACCCGGTCCAGTCCTACAGTGAGGACGAGGCGACTTTTCTCTATCAGATCGTCGAGCCGCCCTTGCAGTATCACTATCTGAAGCGCCCCTACGTGCTCGAGCCCGCGACGGCGGCGGAGATGCCGCGGCTGCGGCGCTACGCTGGCGATGGGCGTGAGCTGCCCGCCACGGCAGACCCTGCCAGCATCGCCAGGACGGTGCTCGAGATTCGTATCCGTCCGGGGATTCTGTACCAGCCGCACCCCGCATTTGCCCGCCACGACGATGGCTCGCCGCGTTATCTCGGGCTGAGCGAGGAAGATCTGCGAGACGTGCGCGGGCTGGGTGATTTTGCCGACACCGGCACGCGTGAGCTGCTGGCGGCGGATTATGTGCATCAGATCAAGCGGCTTGCCCATCCGCGCCTGCATTCGCCCATCTTCGAGCTGATGGCGGACTACATCCCGGGGCTCAAGACCCTGCAGGAGCAATTGCTCGTGGCGCAGGCGCAACAGCGGCGTGGCGATGTGCTCGATCTTGAGCAGTTCGATCTGCCTGGCGTCGAGGTGGTGGACCGCTACACCTATCGGATCACGCTGCAGGGCGCGTACCCGCAGTTCATGTACTGGCTGTCGATGCCTTTTTTCAGCCCGGTGCCGCCCGAAGTCGATCGCTTTTTTGCCCAGCCCGGCATGGCCGAGCGCAATCTGACGCTGGATTGGTGGCCAGTGGGCACTGGGCCCTACATGCTGGTCGATAACAACCCGAACGCTCGCATGGTGCTGGCGCGCAACCCGAATTACCGCGGCGAAGCCTACCCCTGCGAGGGCGAAGCCGGGGATGCCGATGCAGGACTGTTGGCGGACTGCGGCAAGACCATGCCCTTTATCGATCGCATTGTGTTCTCGCGGGAGCGCGAGGGCATTCCTTACTGGAACAAGTTCCTGCAGGGCTACTACGACGCCTCGGGCGTATCCTCCGACAACTTCGACCAGGCGGTGGCGCTGACCAGCCAGGGCGATGTGGCACTGTCTGAGGACATGGAGGCCAAGGGCATCCGCTTGCTGACCTCGGTCTCGCCATCGATTTTCTACATTGGCTTCAACATGCTCGACCCGCTGCTCGGCGGGGGACCGTCGAAGGCGGGCAAGGACCGCGCGCGCAAGCTGCGGCAGGCCATTTCGATTGCGCTCGACATGGAGGAGTTTGTGTCGATTTTTCTCAATGGGCGCGGACTGCCGGGCATGAGCCCGATTCCGCCCGGTATCTTCGGCGCGCGCGAGGGCAGGGCGGGTATCAATCCGGTGGTCTACGAATGGTACGACGACAAAGCCGGGTTGAATGGCGGCGAGGCCGGCGGACACGCGCAGCGCCGGGGTCGGGACGCGGCGAAGCGCTTGCTGGTCGAGGCCGGCTGGCCGAACGGGCGCAACGCGCAAACCGGTGAGCCGCTGATCATCAATCTCGATACCACGCCGGGCGGCCTGGGCGACAAGGCGCGGTCGGACTGGCTGGCCAAGCAGTTCCGTGAGCTTGGCGTGCAGTTCGTGGTGCGGCCGACCGACTTCAACCGTTTCCAGGACAAGATCCGGCAGGGCAACGCGCAGATGTTCTTCTTCGGCTGGAATGCAGATTATCCGGACCCGGAGAACCTGTTGTTCCTGCTCGACGGCCGGCAGGGCAAGGTGAAGTTCAATGGGCAGAACGCAGCAAACTATGACAACCCGGAATACGACGCCTTGTTCGAGCGCATGAAGGCGATGCCCGACGGGGCCGGCAGGCAGCAGATCATCGATCGCATGGTGGCCATGCTGCAGCAGGACGCACCGTGGATCTTTGCCTTTCACCCCAAGTCTTATTCCCTCCAGCACGGCTGGGTGCTGAACCGCAAGCCGGGTTCGATGGTGCGCAACAACATGAAATACCAGCGTCTGGACATCGACCGCCGTGCCGCCGCGCGTGCGGCGTGGAATGAGCCCGTGCTGTGGCCGCTCGTGCTGGTCGTGCTACTGCTCGCCGGCCTGGTCGCCCCGGCGCTGATTCACTGGCGTCGGCGTGAGGTGGCGACAGCTGCCCCGCGCGCCAATGAGGGCGCTGTCAGGGGACAAGGCTGATGCTGGCCTATCTCGTCCGTCGTGCGCTGTATGCGATCCCGATCCTGATCGGGGTGAACCTGCTGACCTTCGTGCTGTTTTTCGTCGTCAATTCACCGGACGACATGGCGCGCATGCAGATCGGCGTCAAGCGCGCCACCCCCGAGGCGATCGAGCGCTGGAAGACAGAGCGCGGCTACGACAAGCCCATGTTCGTCAACGCCGAGGCCAGCGGCAGTGCGCGCTTCACCGAAACCATTTTCTTCGATAAGTCGCTGCGCATGTTTGCGCTGGAGTTCGGCCGGGCAGACGACGGTCGCGACATCGGCCAGGAGATCCACGACCGCATGGGGCCCTCGCTGGCGATCGCCTTGCCGACCTTTGTCCTCAGTCTCATGATCTCGATCAGCTTCGCCCTGCTGCTGGTGTTCTTTCGCGCCACCTATCTCGACTTCGCGGGCGTGGTGCTGTGCGTGGCGATGATGTCGATCTCGAGCCTGTTCTACATCATTGGCGGGCAATGGCTGGTGTCCAAACTTTGGGCGCTGGTGCCAATCTCGGGTTATGCCACGGGTCTGGATGCGGGCCGCTTCCTGGTCCTGCCGGTGGCAATCAGCGTCATTGCCGGGATCGGCTCGAGTGCGCGCTGGTATCGCACGATCTTCCTCGAGGAGATCTCGAAGGACTATGTGCGCACCGCGCGTGCGAAGGGTCTGTCCGAGCTCGCGGTGCTGTTCCGTCACGTTTTGCGCAACGCGCTGATCCCGATCCTGACCGGCGTCGTCGTCGTGATTCCGCTGCTGTTCATGGGCAGTCTGCTGGTCGAATCCTTCTTCGCCATTCCCGGCCTGGGCAGCTACACCATTGATGCGATCAATGCGCAGGACTTTGCCGTGGTGCGGGCGATGGTCTTCGTTGGCTCGGTGCTCTACATCGTTGGCCTGATCCTGACCGACCTCTCCTACACCCTGGTCGACCCGCGGGTGAGGCTGGAATGAGCGCCGCGATGAGTTTCCAGCCCGTGCTGCTGTGGACCGACCTGCTACTCTTGCTGCTGCTCGGCGCCGCCTTTCTCGCGGTGCTATACATGCGCGCCAACCCGCCGCTGCGCGAGACCTGGCGCAGGGTGGGCAAGCGTCCGGCCGGGATGGCGGCGGCAACGGTGCTGCTCTCCTTCGTGGCCATCGGCGTGCTCGACAGTCTTCATTTCCGTCCAATCCTCCCTGCACTGGAGATGACCGGCGCAATGTCCGAGGCCGCTGCGTCCGAGCCTCCAGCGTCTGTGACCGCGGTCGAACACGGCGTGGCGATGTATTCGACCGAAGTGCTGTCAGTGCTGGACAGCGTGCTCGAGCCGCTGCGGGCGCAAACCGAGAAGACGTATTCCGCGCCCTTCGCTTCACAGCTCTATCAGCGTGAGGCGATGGAATTGCCCGATGGCAGTCAGGCCCGTGGCTACCCCCGGCTCGTGCATGGCGCAGCTCATCTGCAGCACCCCGCGCAAGAGCAGTCCGCTGACATCGCGCGGCGACTCGTGAGCGCACTCGGGCAGGCCGTGCTGGCCTGGCTGATGGTCTTCATGGTAGTGGCGACCTGGGTGTGGCGCGGAAGCGGGCTGCGCTGGGGGGAGGTTGCAGCCGCCATGCTGCGCGGGCACACCGTGCTGGCCTGGCGGGCGGCCCTGCTGACGCTGGGCCTTATCGTGCTCGTGGTCAGCCTGTGCATTGAGCTGGCGCCGCTGTATCACGTGTTCGGCACCGACAAGGTGGGCCAGGACGTGCTTTACCTGTCGCTCAAGAGTGTGCGCACCGCACTGGTGATCGGGACCATCACGACGCTGGTGATGATGCCTTTTGCCGTGGCTCTGGGGATTGCAGCAGGCTACCTGGGCGGCTGGGTGGACGATGCGGTGCAGTATGTATACACGGTGCTGAACGCGATCCCGGGCGTGTTGCTGATTGCCGCTGCGGTGCTGATGATGCAGGTAGTGATCGATACCAATCCGCAGTGGTTCGACACCGCCGCCGAGCGTTCCGACGCGCGTCTGCTGGCGCTGTGCTTCATCCTCGGCATCACGAGCTGGACCGGGCTGGCCAGACTGCTGCGCGGCGAGACGCTGAAGCTGCGCGAGCTGGAGTACGTGCAGGCGGCGAGAGCCTTTGGGGTGAAAACGCCCGCGATCCTGCGTCGCCACATCCTGCCCAATGTCATGCATATCGTGATGATTGCGCTGGTGATGGATTTCTCCGGGCTGGTGCTGGCAGAGGCAGTGCTGTCCTACGTCGGCATCGGGGTGGATCCGACGACGATCAGCTTTGGCACCATGATCAACATGGCCCGCGCCGAACTTGCGCGCGAGCCCATGGTCTGGTGGTCACTGGCTGCGGCATTTGTGTTCATGTTCGTGCTGGTGCTGGCGGCTAACTTGTTTGCAGACGTGGTGCGGGATGCGTTCGATCCGAGGCGTTCGTGAAATCTCATCGCGGAGCATCTCTACCCCACGATTCGGTCAGATCACCACTTTCGTCCGTGATGCGGTTTTCCGATCGCAGGTGCCTTTCAAGAAACCGGGCATTGCTGCGACTTTGACAGCTGCGCGGGGTATCTGTGTCCGCTGCTGCGGAACTCGCCCGTTGGGCTCGGACAGTCCTCGCAGCTCCCCCAGATACCCCACACATCTGTCAGCCTGGTTGCGAATTCGTTGGACAGGAAAGGCGAAACTCCATGAGAGATCTTCAGTTCGATAACCGCTTCGTTCGCGAGCTTCCCGCAGACCCTGAGGCCGGGCGGAACGTCCGCCAGGTGCATGGGGCGTGCTATTCCCGCGTTGAGCCGACGCCGGTACGCGCAGCCAGGCTGCTGGCGTGGTCGTCCGAGGTGGCGGACCTGCTTGGGCTGGAAGAGTCGGACATCCTTGCCCCGGGCTTTGCCGAAGTGTTTGGCGGCAACGCCTTGCTGCCGGGCATGGAGCCATATGCGGCATGCTATGGCGGTCACCAGTTCGGCAACTGGGCAGGGCAGCTGGGCGATGGGCGGGCGATCACGCTCGGTGAGACGATCAATGCCCACGGGCAGCGCTGGGAGCTGCAGCTGAAGGGGGCTGGCCCCACGCCGTATTCGCGCCGCGCCGATGGGCGAGCGGTGCTGCGCTCGTCGATTCGGGAATTCATCTGCAGCGAGGCCATGCATCACCTTGGCGTGCCCACCACCCGTGCACTCAGCCTGGTGGGAACGGGCGAAGACGTGATTCGCGACATGTTCTATGACGGTCACGCCCGGCCTGAACCAGGCGCGATCGTGTGCCGTGTGGCGCCATCCTTCATTCGCTTCGGCAGCTTCGAGATTTTTGCCGCGCGTGGCGAAGAGCCGCTGTTGCAGCAACTCATCGATTTCACCATCGATCGTGATTTTCCGGAGCTTGTCCACGCTGAACCCGACCCCGGGCAACGCCGCGTGCGCTGGTTCGAGGAAGTCTGCCGCCGCACCGCGCTCATGGTGGCGCACTGGATGCGGGTCGGTTTTGTTCATGGCGTGATGAACACCGACAACATGTCCATCCTCGGGCTCACGATCGATTACGGCCCCTACGGCTGGATCGATGATTTCGACCCCGACTGGACGCCCAACACCACCGATGCGTCCGGCCGCCGCTACCGCTTCGGCAACCAGCCCCACATCGCGCACTGGAACCTGTGGCAACTGGCCAACGCGATCCATCCGGTCGTACAGGACAGCGCTGCGCTCGAGCGCGGGCTGGCCATTTACGCGCAGACCCAAGAGGCCGAGTACCGGCGCATGATGCAGGCCAAGCTCGGGCTGGCGCAGTGGCGGCCGGGGGAAGCGGGCGATGACGCACTCTTGGCCAGGTTGCTGAGGCTGCTGAAGGCGGGTGAGGTCGATATGACGATCTTTTTCCGTCGCCTGGCGGACATCGATCCCGCAGTGCCAACGCTGGATCTGCTCGAGGATGCCTTCTATGACCCGGCGCGGCGTGCGGCGGTTGAGCCCGAACTGCTGGGCTGGCTCAGGGAACATGGGGCCCGGGTTTGCGCCGAGGCGTTGCCGGCTGGCCCACGGCAAGCCGGAATGAACCGCGCAAACCCGCTCTACGTCGCGCGCAACTACCTCGCCCAGCAGGCCATCGATGCTGCCGAGGCGGGCGATCTGTCCGAACTCCAGGCCTTGCACGACGTTCTTCGCCGTCCCTATGACGAGCAGCCCGGCTGCGAGCGTTTCGCGGCACGGCGACCCGAGTGGGCGCGCAATCGCGCCGGTTGCTCGATGCTCTCCTGCAGTTCCTGAGGCGCTGCAGGTCGTTTTTCGACCGCGCCGCGGTGGTATCGGGCCGATGTCGCTCCGCCTGTTGATGGTCCCTGCCGGCTGCAGATGAGGCCCGTCTGGCGCACCCCCAGCCGAATCATCCCATCCTGCCAATAGTTCTAAAGTACTAGCCTGTTCTGCCATGTCATAGGCCTGTCGCCTATGCTTTTGGCGAATGGCGCCCGATGCCCGTCCTGCCTATCCTGACCGTCGAAAGTGTGACCGTGCAGGATCTTTCGGGAGTGCAGGGCGAGATGGCTACACGCAAATTCCAGCAATTGTCGGTGCTCATCATGAGCACGGCGGCGTTCACCATGTGTTTTGCGGCGTGGATGCTGTTCGCCGTGATCGGTATACCGATCAAGGAAATTCTGGCACTGAACGAAACCCAGTTTGGCCTGTTGGCGGCCACGCCGGTGCTCACGGGTTCGCTGATCCGGCTGCCGCTGGGGATGCTCACCGACCGCTACGGTGGGCGCATCGTGTTCTTCGTGCTGATGCTGTGTACGGTGGTGCCGATCTGGATGATCGGGGAGGCCACGGCGTACTGGCAGTTCCTGCTCTCGGGGCTGTTCGTGGGGTTTGCCGGGGGATCGTTCTCGGTGGGCATTGCCTACTGCGCGCGCTGGTTCGAGCGCCAGAACCAGGGTTTTGCGATGGGGGTGTTCGGCGCCGGCAACTCGGGTGCGGCGATGACCAAGTTCGTTGCGCCCACGCTGGTGGTGATGTTCGGCTGGCAGATGGTGCCGCAGGTGTATGCCGCGGCGATGCTGATCACCGCGCTGGCGTTCTGGTTTTTCACCTACGAAGACCCCACGCACCGGGTTCATTCCTCGATCACCTTCCGCGACCAGCTTCGCGTGCTGAAAGACCCGCGGGTGTGGAAGTACTGCCAGTACTACTCGATCGTGTTCGGTGGCTACGTCGGCCTGTCGCTGTGGATGACCAAGTACTACGTCAATGAGTTTGGCATGGGTCTGCAGACGGCGGCGCTGCTGGCGGCCTGCTTCTCGCTGCCGGGCGGCGTGCTGCGCGCGGTCGGTGGCTGGCTGTCCGATCGCTACGGTGCACACAAGGTCACCTGGTGGGTGATGTGGGTGTCGTGGGTGTGCCTGTTCCTGCTCTCCTACCCGCACACCGAATTCACCGTGCAGACCGTCGACGGCCCCCGCACCTTCAACATCCACCTCAACGTGTGGGTGTTCACCACGCTGATG
>DAORUJ010000022.1:0-32816 GCA_035433105.1 Thauera sp. | reverse complement strand
CGCATGGAACATACCCTTCCCGCCCTGCCCTACGCCAAGGACGCCCTGGCTCCGCACATTTCGGCCGAGACGCTGGAGTTCCACCATGGCAAGCACCATCAGGCCTATGTCACCAACCTGAACAACCTGATCAAGGGCACCGAGTACGAGAACCTCGACCTCGAAGCCATCATCAAGAAGGCCCCCGCCGGTGGCGTTTATAACAACTCCGCCCAGGTCTGGAACCACACCTTCTTCTGGAGCAGCATGAAGCCGAACGGCGGCGGCGAAGCCACCGGCGCTCTGGCTGACGCGATCAAGGCCAAGTGGGGTTCGTTTGACGACTTCAAGAAAGCCTTCCAGGCCTCCGCAGTGGGCAACTTCGGTTCGGGCTGGACCTGGCTGGTCAAGAAGGCTGACGGCTCGGTCGACATCGTGAACATGGGCGCCGCCGGCACCCCGCTGACCACCGGCGACAAGGCACTACTCTGTGTCGACGTGTGGGAACACGCCTATTACATCGACTACCGCAACCGTCGTCCCGACTTCGTCGCCACCTTCCTTGACAAGCTGGCCAACTGGGATTTCGCAGCGCAGAACTTCGCCTGATCGTCTCAACCCGGCTCGCGCCGGGCAAGGCAGGCGCACGAAGGCGACCCTTGGGTCGCTTTCGTCTTTTCCGGCAGCCGCGCGCTGCGGCACACTGAGCCCCATGCTCGACATTCTCTATCGCGACGAGTGGCTCATCGCCGTCGACAAGCCCTCCAGCCTGCTGGTGCACCGCAGCCCCATCGCGGCCGATGCAGAACGCTTCGCCGTGCAGCTGCTGCGCGACCAGATCGGCCAGCGCGTCTATCCTGCGCATCGTCTCGACCGCGGCACCTCGGGTGTGTTGCTGTTCGCCCTCAATCGTGAGGTTGCTGCCGCACTCGGGCAGCAGTTCGAAACGCACACCGTCGACAAGCGCTATGTAGCCATCGTCCGTGGCTACCCGCCCGAGAGCGGCACCATAGACCATCCGCTCGCTCGCCTGCTGGATCCGATCGAGCGTAGCCGCGGACGTGGTGCAGGCGCGCGTGACGACCTGCCAGAGGACGAAGAGCGCAGCTCCAGCCTGGGCACGACGCCGAGCACGGCATCTGCCCAGCCCGCACTGACCCGCTTTCGCCGCCTGGCGACGACCGAACTGCCCCATGCGGTCGATCGCTACCCGACCAGCCGCTACGCCCTCGTCGAGCTTGAACCCGAGAGCGGGCGACGCCACCAGTTGCGCCGGCATCTCAAGCACATCTCGCATCCCATCATCGGCGATTCAAGCTACGGCAAGGGCCGACACAATCGTCTGTTCCACACGCTGTTCGGCTGTCAGCGCCTGCTTCTGGCCTGCACCCGCCTCGGTTTGACACATCCCGTAACGAGGACCCCGCTGATCCTGCAAGCCGCGCCAGCCGAAGACTTTTCACGGGTGATGGAAGCCCTCGGTTGGCATGACGTGCTGCTGGAATAGCGCTTTTCGCCTCACCCTGCATGCAGCTTTCAAGGCACAATCGCGGGGTTGCCGACACCCGGCCTCATGGCCGGAAGCCGGCCTTACCGACCACTTACGCACGATCAGGCACACCGATGAATCCGCTCCTTCAGGTAAGCCAGCTCGGCCAGCAGATCTGGCTCGACAACCTTTCCCGCACCTTGCTCAACGACGGTGAGCTCGCGCGCTTCATCACCGAGGACGGCATCGCTGGCGTGACCACCAATCCGGCCATTTTTCACAAGGCCATTGCGGGCGGGCGCTACTACGAGGACGATCTGGCGGCACTTAAGCAGCAGGGGCTGAGTGCCGAAGCCCGTTACGAGGCACTGGTAATTCCCGACGTGCAAGCTGCCTGCGACCTGCTGGCATCGCTACATCGTGCAAGCGGCGGCAATGCCGGCTATGTCAGCCTCGAAGTTTCGCCTGAACTGGCGCATGACGCCGCCGGCACGCTCGCCGCTGGCCTGCGCCTGAGCGCGGCAGTCGACCGGACAAATCTGCTGATCAAGGTGCCCGCCACGGCGGCCGGCATTGAAGCCATCGAGCAACTGATCGGCGCGGGCGTCAACGTCAACGTCACGCTGCTGTTCTCGCTCGCGCACTCGGACGCAGTGGCCCAGGCCTACCTGCGCGGCCTCGAGCGCCTGCGCCTCGCCGGCGGTGATGTGACCCGCGTCATGTCGGTGGCGAGCCTGTTCCTGTCGCGTGTCGACTCCCTGGTCGACAAACAGCTGGAAGAGCTGGGCGGCCAGGCGCTCGCGCTGCGCGGGAAAAGCGCAGTCGCGATCGCGAAACTGGCTTATCAACGTTATCGCGAACGCTTTCACGGGCCCGAGTTCGCCACGCTGCGCAGCCTCGGCGCACGGCCTCAGTTCATGTTGTGGGCCAGTACCGGCACCAAGAATCCGGCCTACAGCGATCTGCTCTATGTCGAGCCGCTAATTGGCGCAGAAACGATCAACACTCTGCCCGATGGCACGCTCGCCGCCTTGCGGGATCACGGCCAGGCCGGCAACACCCTTGGCGCGGATGTCGTCGAAGCAGCGGCGCAGTATTTAGCACTGGGGCAAACAGGAATCGACCTTGAACAGGTCGGCGAGCGCCTGCAGCGGGAAGGCCTGGACCAGTTCGAGCAGGCCTTTGCCGCCCTGCTGCAGCTGACAAGCTGAGCCGGCAAGGCTGCATTTCAGGCCGGTGCAAGCGTATCCGTGTTGCGCATCAGTGCGGCACGCGGCACGCCACGCTGGTTGCCGGCCGCCGCGAGCAGTTCCTTCATGTCGAGAATGAGCACGATCTGACCATTGGACAGGGTGCTCACCCCGGCAACGCCCTTCGGCCGGAAGTCATCGAGCGACTTGATCACCGCATCCTCACGGCCAGCGAAACTGTCGATCGCGAGAATGAAGGACAGCTCTGCCGCCTGCATCAGCACCCCGAATTGCGGCACGCGCTCCTGAGGCCAGCCGAGCAGCGACGACAGCGGCAAAATCTGCAGCACTTCGCCCCGCACCACCGCGGTCGCCTTGCCGCCCACGTCCTGGATGATGGACGGATCAATCGGCAATATCTCGCGAACCATCGACAGCGGCACGGCAAACGGCTGCTCGCCAAGGCGCACGAGCAACACGGGCAGGATGGCGAGGGTCAGCGGCAGGCTGATGGTGAGGGTCGTGCCCTTGCCATGTTGCGAGCGTATCTCGATGGCACCGTTGAGCTTCTGGATGTTGGTTCGCACCACGTCCATGCCCACGCCACGGCCCGACACGTCCGAGACCTGCTCGGCCATCGAGAACCCGGGCAGGAAGATCAGGTTATAGGTCTGGCGATCATCCATCGTGCTCGCCTCCTCATCCGTGATGAGGCCCTTGGCAAGTGCCTTGCGGCGCAGTCGCTCCGCATCCATGCCACGACCATCATCGGCAACGAGAATGACGATGTGGTCACCCTCCTGACGCGCTTCGAGGCGGACCCTGGATTTTTCCGGCTTGCCCGCTGCGCGGCGTCCGGCACGATCCTCCACCCCGTGATCCACCGCGTTGCGAATCAAATGGATGATGGGATCGGACAGATCCTCGATCATCGTCTTGTCGATCTCGGTGTCCTCGCCGACCAGCTCCAGCTCGACGTCCTTGCCGAGGTTGCGAGCAAGGTCCCGTGCAATACGCGGATATTTCTGGAACAGGCGCCCGATCGGCTGCATGCGGGTCTTCATGACCGCACTCTGCAGGTCGGAGACGAGCAGGTCGAGCTGACTGACCGCCAGGTCAAGCGCATGCAGCGTCTCGGTATCGTTGCGCCCGCTCAGGATGTCACTGCGCAAGGCGTTGAGCCGATTCTTGGTCAGACCAATCTCGCCCGAAAGGTTGAGCACCTGATCCAGCCGCGAGGTATCGACACGGATCGAGTTGTCGCGCTGGCGTTCCCCTTCGCGCCGCCCGATCGGCCCGCTGACGCCCGGTGAGTCGGTCGTGCGTCGCCCAACCGCCGCCTTGATGATTGCCTCAGGTGAGCCAGGGGCGGCATCGGCCACTGCAACGCCCACAGGGGCTGCGGCAGCGGTCTTCGCCACCGTCTGCGCCGTTGAGGTGGATGGCCTGGTCGACGACTCAGCGGTCACGACCGCATACAACAAATCCCAGTCAGGCCCGCTCGGCGGCGGCGCCTTTTCGGCGCTGGGGGCGGCGACCACCGGCTCGCCCACAAGCGTTGCCTGCAGGCCACGGATCAGCGCCGGATCGGCTGGCGGTGGCTGCGTACCGCGCTCCAGGTAGCCAAACATGTCGCGCACCGCGGATGTGGCCCCCAGAATCGTATCCATGGCTTCATGCGTGATCGACAGCTCACCGTTGCGCAACTTGTCGAACAGGCTCTCGGTCAAATGGCACAGCGTGACCAGTTCACTCGCATTCAGAAAGCCTGCCCCGCCCTTGATGGTGTGGAAGCCGCGAAAAATGTCGTTGAGCAGGCTGCGATCTTCGGGCGAACGTTCCAGTTCGACCAGCTTGTTGTCCACCCCGGACAGCAGGTCCCCGGCCTCGACCAGAAAGTCCTGCAGCAGGTCTTCCATTCCCGAAAATTCACTCATGGCTCACTCTAACTCCACACTGTCCATTGCGGGGGACACCACCCCGCTGGCCCCATCACCCGGCCAAAGCCAGGCGCGGGATCAGAAACCCAGGCTCCCGAGCAGATCGTCGACCTGCTCCTGACTGGTCACGACCTCGGCACGGGACTCACTGTCCATTACCGGCCCGTTCATCAGACAGCTCGCTCGCTCGCCTCTCACTGCGGGCGGTGCCGCCTCGAGCAGCACCTGAAGCAGCTGCGTCTCGAGCGTCTGAGCCGCCTGCAGGATGCGTTTGATGACCTGCCCGGTCAGATCCTGAAAATCCTGCGCCATCATGATTTCCATCAACTGCGCATTGCTTGCGCGACTGTCGGCCTCGGCCTGGCCAAGAAAAATACGCGTCTCGGCGCTCAGTACGCGAAACTCGTCGGGAGACATCGCGCCAGCAAACAGCGCCTCCCAGCGCGCGTGCAGGGCGCCCGCTCCAAGCTGAATCCGATCCTGCAGCGGCCGCGCGATGTCGATCGCGTTGAGCGCCCGACTGGCCGCCTGCTCGGTCATCTGTGCGATGTAATCCAGCCGCTGGCGTGCATCAGGCATCGCCTTCGCCGCGTCATGCAAGGCCTCATCGAGCCCGAGTTCGCGCAAGGTGTCGTGCAATTGCCGCGCCATCTGGCCGAGACGATTGAAGACTGCGCCACCGTCTGCGGCGTGGATCACGTCGGGATCGGGTTGAGCCGCATCCGGCACTGCATCGGCAAGCTCGACCTCGGAGACTACAGCATCGAACAAGGCCTGCAATTCGTCGCTGTCTCCAAGCCCATCGCCAAGCACCGCTGCACCGACCGGCGGCGCTGGCGACGCCATCGCCGCCGGTCGTGCGGCAATGCTGTCAAACAACGCCTGCAGGTCATCCGAGTCGCCCGACTCGTCGAATTTCGGCCTCTTGCTCATGTTCAGGCTCCGTCTTTGTAAGGGCTCGACCGCTCAGGCGGGACGCCCCATTTTCTCGAAAATCTTCTGCAGCTTCTCCGCCAGCGTCACCGCCGTAAACGGCTTGACGACATAACCGCTTGCCCCAGCCTGAGCTGCGGCGATGATGTTTTCCTTCTTGGCCTCGGCCGTGATCATCAGCACCGGCAGATGCTTGAGCTGTGGCGTGCGGCGAATCGTCTGCAACAGCGTCAGGCCGTCCATGTTCGGCATGTTCCAGTCGGTGACGACAAAATCGAACGGTGTGGCCGTCAGCTTCTGCAATGCGATCGCACCGTCTTCGGCCTCATCGACGTTGGTATAGCCGAGCTCTTTGAGCAGGTTGCGGACGATCCGCCGCATCGTTGAAAAATCGTCAACGATCAGAAACTTGAGTTTGGGGTCGGACATATAGCGTTCTCCATTTGTGCCTAGGCGAGCTGATCAGGCCGCCCGGCGCGCACGCTCAAGCAGCGGGCGCAGTGTTTCGGCGAGTACATCAGCGTCGAATTTTGCCACGTACGAATCCACCCCCACTCGCTTGCCCATCGCCCGATTGGCTTCGGACGACAGAGAGGAATGCATCACCACCGGAATTCCGCCAAACCGTGAATCGCCCTTGATGTTGCGTGTCAGCACGTAACCGTCCATTTCGGGCATTTCGGCATCGACCATGATCAGGTCGATCTCGTCAGCCACATGGCGGCAGGCCTGATCAGCGTGATCGGCGATGCTGGCCAGCCGTGTCCACGCTTCCAGCCCGTTCTGGGCATGCTTGTGGCGAACCCCAAGTTTGTCGAGAACTTCGGTGATCTTGCGCCGTGCAACTGCCGAATCATCGACGAAGAAGACATTCACCTCGTGGCCATTGCCGATGGGCGTGATGTTGCCGATCGCGGCATCACCGAAGGTGTTCGCGAGAATGCTCTCGACGTCGAGAATGGAAACCAGCCGGCCATCACGCAATTCGGTGATTGCGGTGATGTAGGCGTTGCTGCCACCCGAAACATTCTCGGGCATGCGCACCTTCTCCCAATCGACGCGAATGATGCGGTCGACATCGTTGACCAGGAAACCGAGCGTGCGCTTGCTGTATTCGGTCACCATCATCGCACCCTTCTGTTGCGCTCCAGGCGGAGCGAAACCGAGGATGCCTGCCAGTGACAGCACCGGGATGACATTGCCTCGCAACGAGATCAAGCCCTCTACGCCGTGCGGCATATTGGGCGTGCGCGTGATGAAAGGCGTCGTGGACACTTCGCGCACCTTGAACACATTGATGCCGAAGGTCTCGGTCGTACCGAGGGAGAACAGCAGAATCTCCATGCAGTTGGAACCCGCGAGCTGGGTGCGACCATCGATTGAATCAGTCAGCCCCGCTTCGTCCTGGTGGTCAAGGTTCAGCATGATATTTCCTCAATCCTGAGCATGTGGCACACAGCCTTCCAGCAACAAGCGACTCAGCGTTCTTGCCAGCCGCTGGGGTTCGAACTTGGGCACATACTCATCCACGCCTACGGACTTGCCCAGCTGCTGGTTGGAGTTACCCGACAGGGATGAATGCATGATCACCGGAATGCCGGCGAAGCGACGGTCTGACTTGATGTGCTTGGTCAGGATGTAGCCGTCCATTTCGGGCATCTCGACATCCGTCAGCACAAGACTGACGAGATCACTGACCTTGCGATCGGTCGCCTCAGCGTGCGCTGCAGCTTTCTTGAGCTCATCCCAGGCCTGGCGACCATTCATCGCCGCCACGTAACGCACGCCCATGGCGTCGAGGGTCTGCTGGATCTGCTTGCGTGCCACCGACGAGTCGTCGGCAAAATACACCACATGGCCCTCGGCGTCGGGCAAGGGGGCGATGTCCTTGAACAGGAGTTCGTTGTCGTAGCGTGCGGTCTCCGACAATACCTTCTCGACGTCAAGCATCATCACCAGCTTGTCGCCCTGCAGCTCGGTGACGGCAGTGACGAGCCCGCCCATGTTGGCCGTCAGCATTTCAGGCGGCACCCGCATCTGCGACCAGTCCAGGCGCAGGATGGTATCGACGGCCTCCACCAGAAAACCCTGGGTGTGACCGTTGTATTCGGTGACGATCATGATGTCCCGCGGCGTCTCGACCCCCATGCCGACATAGCGCGCAAGGTCGACCACCGGCACCAGTGCACCACGCAGACTGACCATGCCCTCGACCGACGAGGGCATCTCGGGGGCGGCCGTGATGTTTGGCCTGCGCATGACCTCGCGCACCTTGAAAACGTTGATGCCGAAGGTCTCGCGGCGGCCCGTGCGCGGATCCGGCCCGAGCGTGAAGAGCAGAATTTCGAGCTTGTTGGTACCCGCGAGCCGGGTGCGCGCATCGATGTTCTTGAATAGATCAGACATTGTTTTCCCCGCCTGGGGCAGTAGTCGGTCATCGCAGCGGCGACGGTATGAAACGGATAACGGCAACCAGCCGGCGGACTTGAGGCCTGGCCTTCAGCGCGGGGGCGGGGGCGGCAAACCCTGGATCAACCCACCCACCCGGCCCAGCGGTGCAATGGCCGGAGGGACGGCATTGCCCTGAATCTGTTCGCCGATCTCGTTGCTGGTCTCACCCGTCTGTACCTCGACCCCCGCAGTGCTCTTCTGACTGCGGATGGACTCCTCGGTCAGCTTGTTCAGCACGATGATGCTGATCCGGCGGTTGGTGGAGTCGAAGGGGTCCTCACGGTTTAATGGAATGGTATCGGCGAGACCGACGACGCGCAGCATCTTGCCCGCCTCCAGCCCGCCGGCAACCAGCTCCCGGCGCGAGGCATTGGCGCGATTGGACGAGAGTTCCCAATTCGAAAACCCGCGCTCGCCCCCCGCATACTGTGACGAATCGGTATGCCCCGACAGGCTGATCCGGTTGTCGACGTCGTTCAGCGCCCGCGCAATCTCACGCAGCAAATCACGCGTATAGGGTCGAAGCTCGGCGCTGGCGGACTGGAACATCGGGCGGTTCTGCTCGTCGACGAGTTGTATGCGCAAACCCTCTGAGGTGATGTCCATCAGTATCTGGTTCTTGAACTGACGCAAGGAAGGACTGGCCTCGATCACGGCGTCCAGCCGTCCCTTCAGATCAATCAACTTCGCTCGCTCCTTGCGCTCGGCGAGCTTCTCAGCACTGACCTCGGCGTCGCTCTTGCGCTTGCCCCCCGCAGCATCCATGTTGAACGAGCGGGTGCTGTCGACATCGCCGCGCTTGACCTGCCCCACCGAGCGCGTCAGATCTTCACCGCCACCGGGAATCACGCTCGAGCTGTCGCCCGACCCCTCACCCCCGGCCATCGACACCTTGATCGGATTCTGGAAATAATCGGAGATGCCCTCGAGGTCGCCCTGGGCCGTGGAGCCGAGCAGCCACATCAACAGAAAGAAGGCCATCATGGCGGTCACGAAGTCCGCGTAAGCGATCTTCCACGCGCCGCCATGATGGCCGCCGCCGCCCTTCTTGATGCGCTTGACGACGATGGGCTGCTGGCTGTCGTCGCTCACGCCGCGCTCCACTCAAATCGTTCGCTAGCCTGCGCTCGCATCGCTCAGCCCTTGCGGTTCTTGATTTCCTGCTCGAGCTCGGCGAAGCCCGGGCGATCGGTCGAGTACAGGACCTTGCGTCCAAACTCAATCGCAACCTGTGGTGCGTAGCCATTCATGCTGGCAAGCAGCACCACTTTCATGCATTGGTAGATCTTTCCGCTCTCCTCGACCTTTTGCTCAAGCTGACCGGCAATCGGCGCCACAAAGCCGTACGAGACCAGAATACCGAGAAAGGTACCGACCAGCGCGCCACCGATCATCTTGCCCAGCACGGCGGGCGGCTGGCCGACCGAACCCATCACGTTCACCACGCCCATCACCGCCACCACGATACCGAAAGCCGGCACCGCGTCGGCCACCTTGGACACCACATGTGGCGCCTGATGCGCCTCGGTATGATGGGTTTCGATCTCCATGTCCATCAGGTTCTCGATCTCGAAGGCGTTCAGATTACCGCCCACCATCATGCGCAGGTAGTCGGTCATGAATTCGATCGCATGGTGGTCTGCAGAAACGCTCGGATACTTGGAAAAAATCGGGCTTGAATCCGGATTCTCGATATCACCTTCAATCGACATCAAGCCTTCCTTGCGGACCTTGGCGAGGATCTCGTAAAGCAGCGACAGCAGGTCCACATACATGGCCTTGTTGTACTTCGAGCCCTTGAACACCGAAGGCAATGCGCCAACTGTCGCCTTGATCGCCTTGGGTCCGTTGCCGGCGACGAAACCACCGATCATCAGACCAAAGATCGCGAGATATTCCATCGGCACCCACAGTGCGGCAAGACTGCCGTGCACGGCATAAGTACCGACCGAGGCCGCGAGGATGATGACGTAGCCAATGATCAGGAACACTGGACACTCCAGAAAAAAAGGGGGGCTGCTGCAAAGCCTAGTCGCAAGCAGTTGTGCAGCGCGTGACTTTTAACGTCCGCTCCGGGGAAAACTTGAATCGGACGTGAGCGACTTTGCACGGGCCAAAAAAACTGGGGCTGCCCAACCTGCGGGCAGCCCCAGTTCCGTAATTACCGCCCGAACGCGTCGGGCCGTGATCACAATCAGGTGGTCGCGGCTGTCGCCTTTTGCTTGGCCACGGCACGCGGCTTGCTTACGCCCGCCCTGGAAGCACGTGACTTGCCCGCACGCGAAGGCATGTTGCACAGGCCGCAAACGTAGGCGTGCACCGGGTCGTGGGCATGGGCGACAAAATGGCCACCACACGAGGTGCAGGCCGCCGTCTGCAACAGGTCGGCGTCAAAAAAGCGCACCAGCGTCCACGCACGTGTCAGGCTCAGTGCCGGCTCGACGGCACTCGCCTCGATATGGTCAAGATAAAGGTGGTAGGCCTTGATGATCGCATCGAGCCCCCTTGCTGCGGCTTGGCCGGCATAAAAACGATAAAGCGCCATGAACAGCGACGAGTGCACGTTGGGCTGCCAGGTCATGAACCAGTCGGTCGAGAATGGCAGCATGCCCTTGGGCGGAGACACCCCTCGCACCTCCTTATAGATGCGCAATAGCTTCTCACGGCTGAGCTTGGTCTCGACCTCGAGCATCTGCATGCGCGCGCCGAGCTGCACCATCTCGACCGCACGGCCAATGTCATCTGCTTCTTCAATGACGCTCTTGTTCTTCATCTCATGCTCCTCAGGCCCCGTCTTCAGCAGCCCTGCCTGCTGCGATGATCGCAGCGTGCAGGCCGGCGCTGACCGCATCGCGCCCTTCCCCCGCCATCAAACGGGCAAGCTGAGCATCGTCGAAGCGAAAACAGGGCACCAGCATCTGACTACCGGCCATTCTTACCAATTTGGCCGCACTCATCGTCTCGATCAGGTCAGCCAGCTCATCACTGACACCGAGCCGGAACATTGCCGTGGCCCGATCACTGCGCAACATCTGTTGAGCAAGCATCAAGTAGGCAAGGTTCAGTTCACGGATCTCGGCCTGAAAGTCGGGTCTAGCCATAATTTCCATTCCCTTTCAGGCACGAACGTAAGCAAACTTAATGTAATTTCTCAGAAGCAGCAAGTTACAAAGTCACATTACGGCCACGACGGGCCGACATGAGCGTTGCCGTAAAACGACACCCGGACAGAATCAGGAAGAAAGGTTGCGCGCCTGCGAGGCCACCACGCAGTTGCGCCCGCGCCCCTTGGCGAGGAATGCACTACGGTCGGCAAGCTTGATCAGCGCTTCCATGCTGGCCGTCGATCCTTCGCGTGTCGCCACACCGACGCTCACCGAAAGATTGAGAAGGGGGCCACCCGTTTCGATCGCGAGGCCCTGAGCTGCGGCCCGCAGTCGCTCTCCGCAGGACAAGGCCGCGCGCAGGTCGGAGTCAGGGCAGATGACCAGAAACTCGTCCCCGCCCGTACGGCAGATCACGTCCTGTGCGCGCAAGACGCCCCGCAATGCATCAGCCATCTGGCGCAGCGCCATGTCGCCGACATCATGGCCGTGCGCATCATTGACCTCCTTGAAGCCATCCAGGTCTACGATCATGACTGACAGGGGACGATTGTGCCGCGCGCATGACAACCATTCCATCTGCATACGTTCGATCGCATAGCGACGGTTTGGTATCCCTGTCAGGGAATCAGTCATTGCGGCTTCCTGCAGGCGACGATTCGAAATGGCGAGCTCGGCGGCGAAATGCCGCAATTCCTCGCGCTCGCGCTCGAGTTCACGCTGCAGGGTCATTGTTCGGCGACCCGATCTGAGGCGCAAAGCCAGCGATCGTCGATAAAGGGGCCGGACCAGAAAATCATCCACGCCCACCGCCGCCGCCTCCTGGAGAAGACTGTCCTTTTCGCTGTCGAGCAAGGCGATCAAATACAGGGACTGCCCGAAGCGGGTGGCACGCAAGGCCTGAATCAGCTCGGCACCGCAATGCTCGCCTGTCCAGTCGACCAACAACAACTGGGGCTGGATATCGATCGTCCGTTCGATCGCGAGACTGCAGTCATCTTCGTCCACCACCAGAAACTCGCCCGCCCCCAGCGCCTCCCTGATCAGCGCCCGCTCCATCGCGTTCGCCCCCACGACCAGTACCCTCATGGGCCCGTCCGCCGAGGCGGGATCGACGCTTGCCGACTGATCGGTCGACTCGGCGGACGGTGCATCCGGTGCCGCGTGAGCGTCACCTGGCAGCGGAAGCTGTTCCTCGGCGGATAGCCCGGCAAAAGAGGGCGCCCGCTGGGTATCGAGCTGCAGCAGCTTGCCCCATTCGCCCCAGTCACGGCCAATGCGTTCGCACAAGGCAACGAAATCGCCGTGCGGCAGGCCCAGTCGGCTCGCGAGCCTCAGCATCGGCCCCATCAGACGCGCCTGTTCGGATTCGGGCGCAAGACACAACTGGGCGATCGCTCGCGACAACACGAGGCACTGAATGATGCCCGCCTCACGCGAACCTTCGGCATAGCCAACCGCCTCCGGCATCTCATAAAAACGCACGGGCTCAACCAGGGGTATCGGCAGCCCCCAGTCGAGAAGCATCGCCGCACCGAGCTCACTGTGCGTCATCGCAAAGGCAGCCTGCTCCAGGTCCATCTGACGCAATTCGGGTCGCGCCGCAATCTGACCCAGCAATCGCCCGAAATCGGCTGGATACAGGGTCGCCATGGCGAGTTCTCCAACCCGCGCCAACAAGCCCAGGCTGAACGCCTCGTCGGCTGCAACCACGCGTACACGCTGTGCCAATGCCTGCATCGACAAGGCCATCAGCAGGGACGATGACCAGAAGCGCGCGTAGTCGAAGGCCTCGCATGCACCCTTGCGATAATTCGACAGCAGCGAAAAACCCAATGCCAGCGTCCGCACCGCAGGCAGGCCCAAGACCATCAGTGCATCCTGCACCGACACCACGGACCTGCCGTTCACAGACACGAGGCCATTGGCTGCCTTGACCAGACGTCCCACGAACGCCGGATCGGCCTTGATCACACGTGCAAGCTCCGCCACAGACACGTCGGGAGACTGCGCAAGCCGAATGATCGCGATCGCCACGCCGCGCGGCGAGGGCAGGTCGCCCGCAGCCTTGAGCTGTTCGAAACGCTTCATGTCGATAGGCTGCGGCATGGAATCCTCTGACTATGATGATGAATCGTCTGCAAGTCTCGGCCACGCGTAAATTCACCCCCAGCTGACCTTTGGCAGCTACGGCGCGGACGAAGCATTTGGAATGGCGCCACAGTATATGGCGTTTCAAGGCCGGGCCCGAGCTGAAAAGCACGCTAGAATCCGGGAAAGACGTCATCTCCCTCCTGATCCACCTCATGAACTTCTGCTCGAACTGTGGCGCCCGCGTCGAATTCCGCATCCCGGCGGGCGACAGCCTTCCGCGCCATGTCTGCCCCCAGTGCGGCGCGATCCACTACCAGAATCCCAAGCTGGTGGTGGGCGCACTGGCCGAGTGGGAAGACCGCATCCTTCTCTGCCGCCGCGCCATTGAGCCCCGTCATGGCTTCTGGACGCTGCCCGCCGGCTTCATGGAAAACGACGAAACCACTGCAGAGGCCGCCGCGCGCGAAACTGCCGAGGAGGCCTGCGCGCGCATCGAGGTCGGTGCGCTATACACGCTGATCGATGTGCCGCACATCAGCCAGGTACACCTGGTCTACCGCGCCCGTCTGCTCGACCTGGACTTCAGCGCCGGAGAGGAGTCACTCGAAGTCGCCCTGTTTCGCGAGGAAGACATTCCCTGGGACGACATTGCCTTCCGCACCATTGGCATGACCTTGCGCTATTTTTTCGACGACCGTCGTCGTGGGCGCTGGCCTTTTCACTGCGCCAGTCTGCCGCCTCCCCCGCCTCTCGCATGAGCCGCGCACGCCACATTCGGGCGCTGCACACATAAGCCTATAAGCGCATCAGGGTTGAGTGCCCCTGCGCAGAGGGCGATAATTCACCGATTACTCCCCCGCACGGCGGATCATGAGCAGCTACCTCTTCGTCGTCATCAGCGCGGTTTTGGTGAACAACGTCGTCTTCGTTCGCATCCTGGGCCTGTGCCCATTCATGGGCGTGTCGAAGAAGCTTGAGACCGCGATCGGCATGGGTGCGGCGACCACCTTCGTGCTCACGCTCGGTTCAGGCTCGAGCTATCTGATCGACCACTACCTGCTGCAGCCCTTTGACCTGGGCTATTTGCGCACACTGTCCTTCATCGTCGTCATCGCCGCGATCGTGCAGCTCACCGAGCTGGTCATCCAGAAGACCAGCCCGCTGCTGCACCAGGTCCTCGGCATCTACCTGCCACTGATCACCACCAACTGCGCAGTGCTGGGCGTGCCGCTGCTCAACGTCGGCATGAAACACAACCTGCTCGAATCCCTGCTGTTCGGCTTCGGCTCGTCGGTTGGCTTCACCCTCGCGCTGGTCTTGTTCGCCGGCATCCGTGAGCGACTGGAAGGCGCCGACGTGCCCTTGCCGTTCAAGGGCACGGCGATCGCGATGATCACCGCCGGACTCATGAGCCTGGCCTTCATGGGCTTCGCCGGCCTCGATCGTTTCCACTGATGCTGCAGCGCCCCGGCCCCCGCCACGAACGAAGAAGACCCACCGCATGCTGACCGCCCTTCTCGTAATGACCGCCATCGCCCTAGTGGTGGGCGCGGCACTGGGCTACGCCGCCATCCGCTTCAAGGTCGAAGGCGATCCCCTGGTCGAAAAAATCGACGCCATCCTGCCGCAGACGCAGTGTGGTCAGTGTGGCTATCCGGGCTGCAAACCCTATGCCGAAGCCATCGCCAAGGGCGAAGCCGAGATCAACCAGTGCCCGCCAGGGGGCGAGGAAGGCATCCGCAAGCTGGCCGACCTGCTCGGGCGCGAGTTCAAGCCATTGTCCGAAGAGCACGGCGTCGAGAAGCCCAAGTCGGTCGCCGTCATCGACGAACAGACCTGCATTGGCTGTACGCTGTGCATTCAGGCCTGCCCGGTGGACGCCATCGTCGGCGCAGCCAAGCAAATGCATACCGTGGTCGAGCCGCTGTGCACCGGTTGCGAGCTGTGTGTCGCACCCTGCCCGGTCGATTGCATCACCATGGTGCCGGTGGCCGATACCGTCCAGACCTGGAAATGGAAGTACCCGGTGGTCGAAATCAGGAAAGTCGCATGATCACGCGCCTGTTCAAGTTCCACGGCGGCATCAAACCCGACGCCCACAAACACGAATCGGCCAGCGCGCCGATCCGTCCACCCGTGTTGCCCTCGAAGCTGGTGGTGCCGCTGCGTCAGAGCACGCGCGCCACCGCACGCTGCAGCGTCGAAGTGGGGCAAAAGGTGCTGAAGGGCCAGCGCATCGGTGAGCCCGAAGGCTTTCTCGGAACCGCCGTTCATGCTCCGACTTCGGGCACGGTGATCGACATCGGCCGCTACACCATGGCCCATGCGTCGGGCCTGGAGACACGCTGCGTGGTCATCGAACCCGATGGCGAGGATCGCTGGGTCGAGCACGCGCCATTCGATGCCGAAGCGGCGGGCCGCGATGCGACGCTTGCCTGGCTGCGCGACTGCGGCCTGGTCGGTCTGGGGGGCGCCACCTTCCCCAGTCACGTCAAACTGGGCAAGGGTTCGGGTGTCAATACGCTGATCCTCAACGGTGCCGAATGCGAACCGTGGATCACCTGCGACGATCGCCTGATGCGCGAACGTGCGGACGACATTCTGGCTGGGGCACGCATTCTGTTCCGACTGATCGGCGCGCGTGAACTCGTAATCGGCATCGAGGACAACAAGCCCGAAGCCATCGAGGCGATGCGCGTCGCGGCACGGCGGGCGGGTGACGCGGTACGCGTCCAGCCTGTGCCTGCACTCTACCCGGCCGGCGGCGAAAAACAGCTGATCCGCGTGCTGACCGGGATCGAGATTCCCTACGGCAAGCTCGGTGCAGACTACGCCGTGCAATGCTTCAACGTCGGCACCGCGCATGCGGTGTACCGCGCAATTGCGCACGGCGAACCCCTGTTGAGCCGCATCGTCACGCTCACTGGCAACGTCGCCCAGCCCGGTAACTGGGAAGTGCTGATCGGCACCCCGATCGACGAACTGCTGCCGCTGGCGCAGCCGAAAGCGGATACCAATCGGCACCTGATGGGCGGCCCGATGATGGGGTTCGCCCTGCCGCGGCTCGATGTGCCGGTCGTCAAGGGCAGCAACTGCATCATTGCCGCCTCACCCACGCTGCTGCCGCCGCCACCGCCCGAACAGCCCTGCATCCGTTGCGGCGAATGCGCGCGCGCCTGCCCGGCCGAGCTCCAGCCCTTCGAGCTGTACTGGTTCAGTCGTGCCCGGAACTTCGGCAAGGCCCAGGAATACAAGCTGTTCGACTGCATCGAATGTGGCTGCTGTGCCTACGTTTGCCCATCCCATATCCCACTGGTCGATTACTACCGCTTCGCCAAAAGCGAGATCTGGGCACGCGAACGCGACAACACGGCCGCTGATCAGGCCCGTGAGCGCTTCGAGTTCCGCAACTATCGACAGGAGCGCGAGAAGGAAGAAAAGGCCGCCAAGCTCGCCGCCAAGGCCGCCGAAACTCGAGCCAAGCTGGCCAGCGAAGGCAGTGGCGAAACCGCGCCAAGTACCGACATGCCCGCGACGGCCACCGAAGACCCAAAAAAGGCCTTGATTGCGGCCGCCCTGGCCCGCGCCCAGGCCCAAAAAACCGCCACGCAAGCGCGTAACGTCGATGAATTGAGCCCGGAAACCCAGGCAAAAATCGCCGAGATCGAGGCCCGGCGCCAGGCGCTCGCCAGCGACGACGTCAGCGCGGCGGACGCAAGCCCCGCGACCAGCGCGCCTGCGCCCGCCGAAACCGAAGGCTCACCCCGCCCCTGACTCCATGATCCACTCCCCCTACATCCGCAAACCGGCAAGCGTCCAGCGCGTGATGGGCACGGTGCTGCTCGCCCTCACGCCTGGCATCGCTGCGTATGCCAGCAAAGTGGGCGCCGGCATACTCGTCAATCTCGCCATCGCCACGATCACGGCGCTCGCGGCCGAAGCCCTGATGCTGACGCTGCGCAAGCGTCCGGTCGGCATCGCCATCACCGACCTCTCGGCGGTTGTCACGGCCTGGCTGGTTGCGCTGTGCTTTCCGCCCATCGTGCCCTGGTGGCTGACGATGTCCGCCGTGCTGGTGGCGATCATCGTCGCCAAGCATCTCTATGGCGGCCTGGGCCAGAACCCATTCAACCCGGCCATGGTCGCCTACTGCTCGATGATCGTCGCCTACCCGGCGCTGATGTCGCAATGGCCACCTGCAGGCGTGCTCAGCTTCGAAACCCAGCTCGGGCTGATCCTGGGCGCAGCACGCGACATCGACGGCATGACCGGTGCCACGGCGCTCGATGCGCTGCGCACCGGGCTGCGCAGCGGCAACGGCGGGGTCGATGCGGTCATGCAGGGTTCGGCCTTCGGCTTTCTGGGCGGACGCGGCTGGGAATGGATTTCGCTGGGCTACATTGCCGGCGGGGCACTGCTGCTGCTTACCCGCTGCATCACCTGGCACATGCCTGCCGCCTTCATCGGCGCCCTGGTTTCGATCTCGGGCGTGTTCTGGCTCTTCGACCCGACACGCTTCGCCTCGCCGCTGTTCCACCTCGCCAGCGGGGGGGCCATGCTTGCCGCGTTCTTCATCGTCACCGACCCGGTATCAGGCGCCACCACGCCACGCGGCAAGCTCATCTTCGCCGCCGGCATCGCCCTGATCGCCTGGCTGATCCGCAGCTTCGGCGCCTACCCGGAAGGGATCGCTTTCGGGGTGCTGCTGATGAACCTGTGCGTGCCGCTGATCGACATGAAAACCCAACCACGTGTCTTCGGCCATCGAGACGCCCCTCGCCACCAGGACGAAGGAGGCCCGCAGTGACGGCGCGTTACAGTGCCACGCGCACCTCGCTGCGCACAGCCAGCATCATGCTGGTGTTCACGCTGGTGTTTACCACCTTGATGGCCGCCACCTACGGCCTCACGCGCCCCGCCATCCAGGCCTCGATGCAGGAGGCCCAGATGCGCCTGATCGACGAAGTGCTGCCGCCGGGCAGCTACGACAACGACCTGCTCGACGATGTCGTGCGCGTCGGCCCCACGCCCGCGCTCGGCCTGGATGACGGCGGCCGTATCTGGCGCGCGCGCAGGGCGGGTCAGCCGGTCGCGCTGATCGTCGAGACTGCCGCCACCGATGGCTACGCCGGCCGCATTGCCATGGTGGTGGCGATCAACACCAACGGCCTGCTGTCGGGTGTGCGTGTCACGGCACACAAGGAAACCCCGGGGCTGGGCGATTACATCGACCCGAAGAAGGATCGGCGCAAGGACATGCCCTGGATCGGCCAGTTTGCTGTTGCCACCTGGAAGAACGTCAACACGGCGACGTGGGCCGTGCGCAAGGACGGCGGCACCTTTGGCTACCGCACTGGCGCCACGATCAGTGCCCGTGCCGTCGTTGGCGCGGTCGGTCGCGCCACCGCCTGGGCCAGCGCAAGGCAGGACGCCCTGTTCGCCGCCCCTGCCGGCAGCACCTTCGGAGTGCAACCATGACCCCGCAACAGTTTCGTGACCTCTCTTACAACGGCTTGTGGAAGCAGAATGCCGGCCTGGCGCAGTTGCTCGGCCTGTGTCCGATCCTCGCCATCAGCACCAGCGTGGTCAACGCCGTCAGCTTGGGGCTGGCCACCATCCTGGTGATGGCGCTGGCCAACCTCACGGTGGCGACCCTGCGCAACTTCATCCCCTACGAGATCCGCATCCCGGTCTTCGTCCTCATCATCGCCGCGCTGGTCACCGTGGTCGATCTGTCGTTCAACGCCTTCCTGCACGACCTATATCTGGTCCTCGGCATCTTCATTCCGCTGATCGTCACCAACTGCATCGTGCTCGCCCGCGTCGAGGCCTACGCGGCCAAGAACGACCCCCTGACGTCCACCGTGGACGGGGTGATGATGGGCCTCGGCCTGGTGTGGGTACTCGGCGTGCTGGGCGGCATCCGCGAACTGCTGGGCGCCGGCACGCTGTTTTCCGGTATCGAAATGCTCGTTCCCGGGCTGTCGGCCTGGAACGTGTTCGGCAATGACTACCCCGGCTTCCTGATCGCCATTCTTCCGCCTGGCGCCTTTTTTGCACTGGGCTGCCTGATCGCGGCCTTCAACGCCATCAACACCAATCTGGCAGCGCGCGCGCGCAAGCGCCCGCCTGCGGCACAAGCCGCGCCCGAAGCAGCGCCGGCCGAACCCGCCACAGCGGTTTGAACCGATGGCGACGATGAAGCGTGACACGATTCGCGAGTTCTTCCGTCGCCTGCACGACGCCAATCCCACCCCGCAGACCGAACTCGAGTACGCCTCGCCCTATCAGCTGCTGGTGGCGGTGGTGCTTTCGGCCCAGGCCACCGATCGCAGCGTGAACATCGCCACGCACAGGCTGTTCGCCGCTGCACCCACCCCCGAAGCCATGGTGTCGCTCGGCGAGGAGGGCATTGTCGAGTACATCAAGACCATCGGCCTGTTCCGCAACAAGGCAAAGAACACCCAGGCGCTGTCGCGCCTGCTGCTCGAACGCCATGGCGGCGACGTACCGGCCAATCGCGAAGCGCTCGAGGCCCTGCCCGGCGTCGGCCGCAAGACCGCCAACGTGGTGCTCAACACCGTGTTCCGTCAGCCAGTGATGGCGGTCGATACGCACATTTTTCGCCTTGCCAATCGCACCGGGCTCGCGCCGGGCAAGGACGTGGTCGAGGTGGAAAAGGCGCTGATGCGCCGCGTGCCCCGGGACTATCTGCTCGACGCCCACCACTGGCTGATCCTGCACGGCCGCTATGTATGCACCGCTCGCCGCCCGAAATGTGGCCAGTGCAGCGTGCGCGATCTGTGCCTGTTCCGTGACAAGACCGACTGAGCGTCACCAACCAACCCAACCCCATGACGCGTTCCGCTGCGGAACGCCCCCTCCTGGAGCCGACATGTTCAACCCCAGCCGCGACCAGGTGCGCAGCTTCTTCATCGACACCTGGCGCAAACACCGCGCCCGCGAGGTGCTGACACCGATGGAGACGATCGCCGCCGACATCATCGCCCTGCACCCCGAGTACCATGCCACCGTCGAGGATCCGGGCGCGATCGAACGCGATTTCACGCCCGAGGACGGCGCCATCAACCCCTTCCTGCACCTGTCGCTGCATCTGGCCATCGAGGAGCAGTTGTCGATCAACCAGCCGCCTGGCATCCGCGCCGCCTTCGAGGCCGTCTGTGCGCGTCGTGGCGACCGCCACGACGCCTTGCACGATGCTCTGGAATGCCTGGGCGAGATGCTGTTCAATGCCCAGCGCAACGGCACCCAGCCCGATGGCCTGGCCTACATCGGCTGTCTGAAGAAGAAGGCAGGCATGGCTTAGCAACAGCAGCTTGACGAGCGCAGGGGTTGAAAACCTTGCGGACGGCTTTCAGCTTCGTCTTTCAGCTTCGTTTCAGGCAGGGGCGGCAATACTGCAGGCGTTCATTCCGAACCCAGGAACAATCAAGGAGCCCATCATGAGCCCCCGTCGCACCCTCGCCGCCACCGCCCTCGCCACCACCCTCGCGTTCACCACATTCCTTGCTGTCGGCCTGCAGCCCTTCGCTGCACACGCAAGCGACGACCGCGCCCGCAGCAGCGAAGTACGACAGCTGCGCGAGAGCGGCAAGATCCTGCCGATGGAAGACATCCTCAGCCGCAGCCAGGCCGCACAACCGGGTCAGGTCGTCGAGGTCGAGCTCGACCGCGAGGGCGGAACGTATGTCTACGAGGTCAAGATCATCGATGCCGCCGACGCGGTTCACAAGCTTGAGATCGACGCCGCCAGCGGTGAGATCTTGCGTCGCAAGGTGAAATAGGCCATGCGCATACTCGTCGTTGAGGACGATTCGGATCTGAGTGAACGCCTGTGCGCTCGGCTCGAACTTGAAGGCTACGCCGTCGACGTCGCCAGCAACGGCATCGACGGCGCCCACCTCGGCAGCACCGAACCCTACGATGCCGCCGTGCTCGACCTCGGCCTGCCGGGCAAACCGGGGCTGGAGGTATTGAAAGCCTGGCGCGAAGCCGGCAGCCGCCTGCCGGTGCTGATCCTCACCGCGCGCGACGGCTGGGCCGAGCGCGTGGGAGGGCTGCAGGCCGGCGCTGACGACTACCTCGGCAAGCCCTTTCACGTCGAGGAGTTGCTCGCACGACTGCAGGCACTGTTGCGCCGCAGCGCTGCCACACCGACCCTCGAACTGCGCGCGGGGCCATGGCGCCTGGACGAAGGGCGGCAATGCCTGGCGGGTGAAGATGGCAGCGAACAGCCGCTGACTGCCACCGAGTTTCGCCTGCTGCGCTACTTCATGCGCCACCCCGATGAGGTGCTGTCGAAGACGCAACTCTACGAACACGTCTACGATTACGGCGCCGAGCACGACAGCAACGTCATCGAGGTCTATGTGCGGCGCCTGCGCAAGCTGATCGGCACGCAGCACATCGAGACCCATCGCGGACAAGGCTACGTGTTCCTGCCCTGAGTAATGTGCGAAACACGGCGCCAAGGGCAGATGAACGAGCAGATGAACGAGCGGATGAAATAGCCGATGAAATCCCTGCTGAATCGCCTGTCGCTTGCCATGGCGCTGGTGCTGCTCGCCGCCGGCCTGCTGCTCGCCTTTGCGCTGCAGGACTTCCCCCGCCGTCTGGTCGAAGACTACGTCGTGTCGCGCCTGCAGCACGACGCCGACCTGCTCTACGTCCGCGTGCTCGACGCTGCCGACCCCGAGAGCGCAGCGCAGGGGGCGGCCGGCACGGTCTATCAGCTACCGCTGTCGGGCCACTACTTCCTGATCCGGGTGGGAGATGGCCCGTGGCTGCGCTCGCGCTCGCTATGGGACGAAGAGCTTGCCGTGCCGCTGCCGGACGCGCGCGGCGAAACCCTCTTCCACCTCGACGGTCCGGCCCGGCAAAAGCTCCTCGGCTACGCCAAGCGCTACCCGTCGACCGAGGGCGGCATCGTGATCGTCGTGACCGAGGACGTTGCGCGCGTCCACGAAGCCATCATGCAGTTCAGCCAGCGCATGGGGGCAGGTCTGTTCATCGCGCTGCTGTTGCTGCTGATGCTGCAGCGGCGCCTGCTGCTGCGCGGCCTGGCGCCGCTGAAGGACGCGGTCGACGCCTGCCGCCAGATCGAACGTGGCGAGCCCGCCAGCCTTGGCACACAGGCACCACGCGAGGTACAGCCGATGCTCGACGCCGTTGACCGTCTCGCCCGGCATCACGCCCAGCGCCTCGGCCGCATCCGCCACGCGGTCGGCAATCTGTCGCACGCGCTGAAGACCCCGCTCGCAGTTCTGCAGCACCGCGCCGACGAACTCGCTCAGCACGGCAGCGGCGATCAGGCTGGCGCCATCCAGGCCCAGATCGACATCATGCGCAACACGATCGAACGCGAGCTGCGCCGCGCCCGACTCGCAGGCGGCGGTCCGACCCGCGAGGGCTTCGACGCCCGAACGCAGCTCCAGGCGCTCAGCCAGGCTTTGCGCCAGCTGCATGGCGAACGCAAGCCCGACCTCGTGCTCGACGTGCCCGAACGCCGCTTCCCCCTGGATCGCGAGGACATGCTCGAACTGTTCGGCAACCTGCTGGACAACGCCTGTAAATGGGCCACTGCGCGCGTCGTGCTGCACATCGTCAGCGAGGCTGGCGCCCCGGATGCGCTCGTATGTACGATCGAGGACGACGGCCCCGGCGTGCCGCCGGCGCTCATCGGTCGCCTCGGCACCGCCGGCCTGCGCAGCGACGAACAGCGACCTGGCCACGGCATCGGCCTGGTCATCGTCGGCGACATCGTGGCGCAGTACGGCGGCACGATCGACTACGCAGCCTCCCCATCGCTGGGCGGCCTGCGCGTCTCCTTGCGCCTGCCGCTGTAGCTGCGACCACGTAGCCCCACCCCGCCCCCATCTCGCCCGTTGAGCCGCTACAATCGACGGGACTGACGGGCCGTGTGCCTGTCTTTCAGCCGTCTGGCGGCGCGGTTCAGCGCCCCGCGGCCAACCCACCAACATGGAGGTGACCATGCCCGGACTGCTGCCCGACGTCGACCCCGATGGTCTGCTCGAATACTCGGTAGTGTTTACCGACCGCTCCCTGAACCACATGTCCCAGTCCTTCCAGGGCGTCATGCGCGACATCTCAACGATGCTGAAGAAGGTCTACAACGCCCAGTCCATCGCCATCGTCCCCGGCGGCGGCACCTTCGGCATGGAAGCGGTAGCGCGTCAGTTCGCCACCGGCAAGAAGACCCTGGTGCTGCGCAACGGCTGGTTCAGCTTCCGCTGGACGCAGATTTTTGACATGGGCAGCATTCCGGCCGAATCGGTGGTGCTGAAGGCCCGTCCGATCGCAGCCGGCGCCCAGGCCGCCTTCGCCCCGGCGCCGATCGACGAGGTGATTGCGGCAATCCGCCAGCACCGCCCCGACGTGGTGTTCGCGCCGCATGTCGAAACCTCCTCCGGCATGATCCTGCCCGACGACTACCTGCGCACGGTGGCCGATGCCGTGCATGAAGTGGGCGGCCTGTTCGTGCTCGACTGCATCGCCTCGGGCGCGATCTGGGTCGATATGCAGGCCTGCGCCATCGACATCCTGATCAGCGCGCCACAGAAAGGCTGGACGAGCTGGCCGGGGGCCGCGATGGTGATGATGAGTGCCAGCGCACGCGAGCGCATTGAGGCCACCACCAGCACCAGCTTCGCCGCCGACCTGAAGAAATGGCTGCAGATCATGGAAGCCTACGAGGCCGGCGGCCATGCCTACCATGCCACCTTGCCCACCGATTCGCTCGCGCGTCTGCGTGACGTGATGAAGGAAACCGAGGCCTATGGCTTCGACAAGGTCAAGGCCGAACAACACGAGCTCGGCCGCCGCGTGCGCGCCCTGCTGGAATCGCGCGGTATCAGCAGCGTTGCCGCCGAAGGCTTCAAGGCACCCGGCGTGGTCGTCAGCTACACCGAGGACGACGGCGTCAAGACGGGCGCCAAGTTCGCTGCGGCAGGCCTGCAGACCGCGGCTGGCGTGCCGCTGCAGTGTGACGAAGCCGCTGACTTCAAGACCTTCCGCATCGGCCTGTTCGGCCTCGACAAGCTGCATGCGATCGAGCGCACGGTGGCCAATCTGGAACGCGCGCTCGACACGCTCGGCTGACGCGCCGGTATCCAGGGGGAGCAAACGCCTGCTCAGTGACCAAGGCGGACGCATTCAGCCTGCATTCAGCCAGCCCCGCGCATGATGGCACCACGGTCGAACCCAGACCGCGGATCTTCCAAGGAGAAGCCATCATGCGTGCCACCACCCTCATTGCCACCCTCGCCCTCACCGGCGGCATTCTCGGCGCCGGCGCGGCGCTCGTTCCGGCGTTTGCCCAATCCCCGGGCATGAACACGGCATCGCAGACAGACGGGCTGACAATGCAGCAAGTGCAGACCCGGCTCGAAGCCGCCGGCTACCGCGATTTTGAGAAAATCGAACGCGAGCGCAACAAGTTCGAGGTCAAGGCCACCGACCAGCAGGGTCAGCGCGTCGAACTCGACATCGACCCGATGACGGGCGAAATCCTGAAGACGGAAGTCAAGCGTAGCAAGTAAGCCCCTGACGCGGGGGGGCCGGCCGGGCCGGCGCCCCTTTTTGCCTCGCATTCAGGAAGCTGCCCGAAACCCGCCGTGATGCAGGAAAAAAGGTGGGGTGAATTCACCACCTGCCTGGTGCTGAACGTGATCCTGCTACGTCTGTGGAAGCACCAACCGCACAGGTTCCGGCATCTGCCCAACCACGCCATGCGCTGGCCGCAACACAAGCGACCGAGACAGCAGCGCGGAAAGGGAACTGCGCAGCCCCGGCTTGATCTATCAAGCTCACTGCAGCGCGCTGTCGCAACCGCGGCAGATCAGCCCGGCGTTCATACATCCATTCATACGTCCACCCTCAAGAGCTTTCCCATGCCCTCCACACCCTATTCCCTGCGCACACTGCTGGCTGCTGGCCTGCTCAGTCTGGCGACCCTTGGCCCCGCCGTGGCCGCCGACGACGAAGTCACGATGTTCAAGGACCCGAACTGTGGCTGCTGCGGCAAGTGGGCCGAACACATGCGTGCCAACGGCTTCAGCGTCAAGGAGATCGCCAGCCGCGAGATGGATGCGGTCAAGCGCCAGGCCGGTGTGCCGCAGGCGCTGGGTTCATGCCACACGGCGAAGTTTGGTGGCTACGTCGTCGAGGGCCATGTACCGGCAGCGGACGTCAAACGCATGCTGGCGCAAAAGCCGGCGGTCACCGGCCTCTCAGCCCCCGGCATGCCGCAGGGCTCGCCGGGCATGGAAGGCCCCTATCCGGCCGATCGATACGATGTCGTAAGCTTCGACGCCGAGGGCAGGAGCGCGGTCTTCGCCAGCCACTGAGTCACCTGCAGTCCGGCTAGGCGTGCGGCTTCGGCGGCGTTCAGCCGTCTGGGGTCTGGCTCACCCTGCACACCAAGATTGCGAAGCGGGACGCCAGCCTGTGGCGACCGTTGCCCACCTCAATCCCCGGCCTGCAGGGCCCATAGATGCGCAGCAGCCAGCGCACGCCACGGCGAGAAGGCTTCAAGCCAGCGCTGTGCTTCAGTTTCGCCCATGCGTCCGGGCAGACCGAGAAGATGCTGCAGGTTTCGACGGACGGCAGCATCACCGTGCAGCGAACCGTCCATCCAGCCAAAACCTCGCAGCAGCGCATAGTTGACGGTCCACGGCCCGATGCCGCGGATCGCCAGCAGGCGAGCGCGGATCTCGTCGACCACAGGGGATTCGAGCCAGTGGTCGAGCGGCAAACTGCCGTCGACCACTAAACGCGACAGGGTCAGCAGGGCTTCGGCCTTGGTCTGCGAGCAGCCGGCCGCGCGCAGTGTCGCCGTATCGAGCTGCACCAGACTCGATGCGTCGGGATAGCACATAAGCCCGCTGGAATGACATCGGCCGGCGGCCTGAATCAGTTTTCGACGCAGGGCCACGGCAGCACCAAGACTGACCTGCTGGCCGACAATCGCCCAGCTCAGGGCCTCAAACGGGCTCGCTGCCTGGGGTACGCGCAAACCGGCGTTGCGTACGATCAAGGGCCCCAACTGAGGGTGCGTGGCGTGGGTACGCTCGAACGCCTCGATCGGTTGGTCGAGGCCGAGCATGTGCCGCAGCAGACGCTCGAGTTCAGCCTGCTCCCCTGCCCCGACTACGGCCTCGCCATCGCCACCGTCGCCGTCGCCGTCGCCGTCGACTAAACAGCGTGCCCGTACCTGGGCCGCATCGAAGCGGATTTCAAGGCAACCTGGGCGCCCATGCCAGATGAGCCCCTTATCGAAACCCATGTCCTGTGCCGTCTGCATCGTGCGTTCGGCAAGCTTTTGCGGATCGCGCCCCTGAAACCCGAGCACGTCCGCTACGCGAAACCCGCTTGGCAGGGGCAGGCAACACAGCAGGGCGTGGGTGCTCATGGCGTTGATTCGCGTTCGGCGAGCCGGCGCTCACGCGACACAAACCCGATCTTGATCTCTCGCGCACGCAACTGCCCACAGCCGGCATCCACATCCTGCCCTGCCGAATGCCTCAGCTTGGTCAGAATGTGATGCTGGTGCAGCCAGCGTGCGATCCCGGCGGCCTTGTCCCAGCTCGGCCGGCGGAATTCCAGCCCTTCGACCGGGTTGAACGGAATCATGTTCATCACCGCGTACTTGCCGGCGAGTAGCCGAACGATGCCTTCGAGCTCCTCGGCGCTGTCATTGACCCCTTCGATCAGGGTCCACTGGTACTGAATCGGATAGCCGGTGGCACGGGCGTAGGCCTCGCCAAACTCGACCAGATCCTCGGGATCGATGCGTGGTGCGCGGGGTAGCAGCTGCGCCCGCAAGTCGGCGCGGGTGGTGTGGAGCGACAGGGCCAGCGCAGGCTTGACGCGCAGCTGCGGCAGGCGCTCGAAAACGCGCGCATCGCCCACGGTGGAAAACACCAGATTCTTGTGCGGAATGGCACCGTCCATACCCAGGGTCTCGATCGCCTCGACCACATTGTCGAGATTGTGCGCGGGCTCGCCCATGCCCATGAACACCACCTTGCGCACTGGGCGCAGGCTTCGCGCCAGCGCCACCTGAGCGACAATTTCGGCGCTGCCAAGCTGGCGCAGCAGACCATCCTTGCCCGTCATGCAGAACACGCAGCCGACCGCGCAGCCGATCTGGGTGGATACGCACAGGCCGTCGCGCGGCAACAGCACGCTTTCCACCGTTTGGCCGTCGGCCAGCTCGACCAGCAGGCGGGACGAGCCGTCTTCGCCAGGGTGCTGCGAACGCAGGCGGGCCAGCGCGTCGAGTTCGGCCTTGAGGTCGGGCAAGACCTGGCGCACGGCCAGTGGCAGGAAGTGTTGCTGCGGACGCGGACCGCCGTCGAGCGCCAGGCGTTGCAGCCAGGCCCGCATCAGGCGGTCTTCGTGACAAGGTTTGGCGCCCAGCCCCTGCAGGCGGGCACGAAGGGTTTCGATACGCATGGGGCGAGCATCCTAGCACCCGCGCGCGACGGCGTCAGTGACCAGGAGCAGTGGCTACGGTCATTGAATGACCCGGCACATGGACTCAGCGGATTGAGTCAGCGCTTCACGTAAAGAACACCCTGCTGGGCCCCAAACCAGGCGGCGAGGTCGGCCATATCCTGCTTGGACAAGGCCTCGACCTGCGCTGCCATGATCGGGTTCTTGCGCTTGCCCGCCTTGTAGTCGAGCAGCGCCTGCAACAGGTAGTCGGAATGCTGTCCACCGATGCGCGGAAACGCGGGGGTGGGGCTGTTGCCGTCGGCGCCGTGGCAAGCGGCACAGACCTGGGACTTTTCCTGCCCGCGCGCCGGATCTCCTGCGGCATGCGCCACGGCAAAAACCAGGCTGGCACAGAGGAAAAAGGCACTGCGCAAGGTCGCGTGAGTACGGGTTCGGTTCATGGCGGTTCTCCCTCAGCGCGCGGCCGAATAGTAGGCGGCCAGGTCGGCCATGTCCTGTTCGGACAGACCACCGGCGACACCCTGCATGGTCGGATGGTTGCGCTCACCGGCCTTGTAGGCCTGTAGCGCGGCGATGATGTACTCGGGATACTGACCGCCCAGCTTGGGAACGGGGTAGACCTCGGGGAAAGAAGTGCGATAGCCGTCAATGCCATGACAGCCGATACACATCGAAATCTTGCCCTTTGCCGCCTCGGCGTCACCTTCGACCGCTCTGGCCGGCAACACGGCCACTGCCAGCGCCAAGGCGCAACCCAGATATCGTCCCTGCATGGTGAATCCTCCGTTGGGGAGATGGCACGCGAATCCATACCGGTTCTTTGCGACCCGCCCCAGCTGCAGGCATTGCGCCTGCACAAGCCGGAACCGCGGACGCGCCGCCGGTTTTCCGTAACGCTAGCCGTATAATCGTCCGGAAATAATCAGAGGATTCCCGCATGTCCATGCCGCGCTTCGAAGGCTCAAGCGACTACGTCGCCACGCCCGACCTCATGCTGGCGGTCAACGCCGCCATTCGCCTGCAACGACCGCTGCTGATCAAGGGCGAGCCCGGGACCGGCAAGACCATGCTCGCAGAGGAGGTCGCCGCCGCACTTGGGCTACCGCTGCTGCAATGGCACATCAAGTCCACGACCAAGGCACAGCAGGGCCTCTACGAATACGATGCGGTGTCGCGCCTGCGCGACTCGCAGCTGGGTGACGACAGTGTCAAGGACATCGGCAACTACATCGTCAAGGGTGTGCTGTGGCAGGCCTTCGAGGCCGACGAGCCAACCGTGGTGCTGATCGACGAGATCGACAAGGCCGACATCGAATTCCCCAACGATCTGCTGCGCGAGCTCGACCGCATGGAGTTCCATGTGTACGAGACACGCAAGACCGTGAGTGCGCGCCACCGCCCGATCGTCTTCATCACTTCGAACAACGAAAAGGAACTGCCCGACGCCTTTCTGCGCCGCTGCTTCTTTCACTACATCCGCTTCCCGGACCGGGACACGATGCAGCGCATCGTTGATGTGCACTTCCCCGCAATCCGCAAGCAGTTGCTGAGCGAGGCGCTCGAGGTCTTCTTTGGCCTGCGCGACATTCCGGGACTGAAGAAAAAACCCTCCACCTCCGAACTGATCGACTGGCTCAAGCTGCTGGTGGCCGAAGACATCCCAGCCGAGGCCTTGCGCAGCCAGGACAACAGGCTGGTGGTGCCGCCGCTGCACGGTGCGCTGCTGAAGAACGAGCAGGACATGCACCTCTTCGAGCGCCTCGTGATGATGGCGCGCAACAATCGCTGAACGGACCGAGCCGAATGTTCAAAGCCTTCTTCGACTGGCTGTTCCGCCGCAAGCAGCCCACCCGAACGGTTGTTGCTCCGATTGCTGACCAGTCAGGCTTCGAGCAGCTCAATGTTGACGCACCCCTGCGCCAGCCGTCGACCGAAGACGACAGCACGGCATCGATTGCGACCTACCTGTGCCGCGAAGCCGTGCTGGGGCGCGACCAGCGCATCGCCGGCTATCACTTCATGCTGCAGGAGGGCACACGCAAGCGCATTCGCAACAGCAGCCGTCGCGTGCATCATCTGTTTGCCGAAGTGCTGGTACGCGATCTGGTGCGGGCAGACATCGGCCGACTGCTGGGCCATCGCCTCGCTTTTCTCGAAGTCCCCGACTCCTTCCTGACGCACCCCTGCCTCGCCGATCTGCCCGCGCGCAACACCGTGCTGATCATTACTCCCCACCCCGAGGCCAACGGCCCGGACATCAAGGAGCTGGTTGCAACGGTGGCTCGACTGCGCCAAACCGGGTTTCGCCTTGGCTTGCCCGACCCGATGCTTGTCGCCGAATTCGCCCCGCTGCTGCCGCAGACGGATGTGGTCGTCATACGTTCGCCCACACTCGACGCCCGCCGCGGCCTGCAACTCAGCCGCTTCATCAGCGATGCGGCCCCGCAGGCGCGGCTGCTGGTGCGCGACCTGCCCTCGCTGGAACACTTCCGCTTCGCCTTCAAGATGGGCGCCGGCCTGTTCCAGGGCCCCTTCATCACCAGCCGCGAGGACTGGGGCGAACGCGATCTGGGGCCGAACACGATGCGGATCGCGACACTGATCGGTCAGCTGCGCAAGAACGGCGATACGCGCGAGATCTCGGCCCTGCTCAAGCAAGACGGCGCGCTGTCGCTGCGGCTGCTGCGCTACGTCAATTCCGCGGCGAACGCGCAGGCCGAACCGATTGGATCGATCGAGCATGCGCTCTCGCTGATCGGTCACGACCGTCTCTATCGCTGGCTGGTGCTGCTGGTCTGCAGCACCGACGGCAACAGTGGGCGTGCCGCGGCCGCCCTTGAAACAGCGCTGGTGCGCGGCCGAATGATGGAGTTGTTGGCCAAGGACCAGGACGCCAGGCAGCGTGAATCCTTGTTCCTGCTCGGCCTACTGTCACTCGCAGATGTCATCATGCAGGTCCCGCTGGACAAGGCGCTGGGGCCGCTGGCGCTGACCCCGGAGGTGACGGCGGCACTGCGGGACGGCACCGGCCCGCTCTACCCCCTGCTGGAACTGGCAATCGCCTGCGAACAGGGCGATACCGAGCACGAACGCCTGCAGCGGGCGGCCGAAGCCTGCGGTGTGGCGCCGGACGTGGCTTCCAGCTGTCACATGCAGGCCCTGTCCTGGGCGATGGAAATCCAGCAGTGACTCAGACCGCCGCGCCATACATCATAAGGACGCCAGGATGCTGATCGACTTTTTCCTGCACCTGAAGGCACGCAAGCTGCCGGTGTCGACACGCGAGTTCCTGACTCTGCTCGAAGGCCTGCGCGAACACGTCTGCGACCCCTCGATCGACGACTTCTATGTGTTCTCCCGCGCCTGCCTGGTCAAGGACGAATCGCTCTACGATCGCTTCGACCAGGCTTTCGGCGAGTACTTCAAGGGGGTCACCGCCCTCCCGGGGCTGGACGTGGACCTGCCCGAAGACTGGCTGCGGGCAATGGCAAAAAAGCACCTCACGCCCGAAGAGCGCGCCAAGCTTGAGAAACTGGGCTGGGACAAGCTGATGGACGAGTTCCGCAAGCGTCTCGCCGAGCAGAAGGGTCGTCACCAGGGCGGCAACAAGTGGGTCGGCACCGGCGGCAGTTCACCCTTCGGCAACAATGGCACCCACCCCGAGGGCATCCGCGTCGGCGGCGAATCGGCCGGCAACCGCACGGCGATCAAGGTCTGGGACAAGCGCGAATTCCGCAACCTCGACGATTCGGTGGAACTGGGTACACGCAACATCAAGGTCGCGCTGCGCCGGCTGCGTCGCTTCGCGCGCGAAGGCGCAGCCGAAGAACTGGACCTGGACGGCACCATCGCCGCCACCGCGCGCAACGCGGGCTGGCTCGACCTGCTGATGCGGCCCGAGCGCCACAACGCGGTCAAGGTACTGCTGTTTCTCGATGTCGGCGGCTCGATGGACGACCACATCAAGGTGTGCGAGGAACTCTTCTCTGCCTGCAGGCTGGAATTCAAGCACCTCGAGTATTTCTACTTCCACAACTGTATCTACGAAGGCGTGTGGCGCGACAACGATCGCCGCCACACCGCGCGCACGTCACTGCTCGACGTCATCCACAAATACGGCTCCGACTACAAGCTGATCTTCGTTGGCGACGCAACCATGAGCCCCTACGAGATCCTGCACCCGCATGGTTCGGTCGAGCACATGAACGCCGAGGCTGGCGCAACCTGGCTGCGCCGCCTGCTCGACGCCTATCCCGCTGCGGCGTGGCTGAACCCCGAGCCCGAGCGCCTGTGGGAATACCGCCAATCCATCGGACTCATCCGCCAGATCATGCACGAGCGCATGTATCCGCTGAGCCTGGACGGCCTGTCGCGCGCAATGCAGGGCCTGTCGAAGAAACACTGAGCGCGAATGACCGCGCTTCGGGCGCTTTCTGCTCATCGCGTAAGCGAACGGACCCAACCCGTGCAGCTTCGCCACCGGCGCAGTGAACGTGCAGCCCTCCCTCCTCCTGGAGGATCAGAAACTTGATGCGGCTCACCCAACGGACAGGTTCTGCGGCCCTGTTCGTAAAAGCTTCCATGAATTGCCGCCATTTCAAATGGCAAGATCAAAGAATGAGGTTCCACATGAAGTACATCGCGGCAGTGTTGATTGGTTTTATTGTTTACTTTTCGAGCGGCGTCACCCTGGCCGCGACGCCTCAATCGGAAAATACAGCGGTCAGCGCGCAAGTTTCTGAAAACCAGGGAAACATGACAAGAAAAGAAACTCAAAGCGCGAACACGACGAAACCGGGCACCAGCAATAGAGCTTCAATGCTTTATATACTTCTGGTTGCCGGGGTGATGATTGTAGCGGTAAATCTTGCTGTCTCTTTCGCAAGAAAGAAAATGGAAGAAGACATCAAAGTTGCTCAAGATAAATCGGGTACTGAGCCACAGAAAAATAAATCGTAACCGCCGGGTGATACACAGGCAGAAAAACCGGCTCAGATCACGCTCGGGACTCTGAGCAAACCTCGATGATCGAGCCCGAGCTGTCATCAGCCATGTGATGGAAAAGGATGGCCTCAGATCCGGCGCCTGAACCCTTTGTCCACCACTCAAACCCACCCCCAACGTAACGCGCGCCACT
>DAORUJ010000021.1:0-33116 GCA_035433105.1 Thauera sp. | reverse complement strand
CGGTGGTGTGCAGTGACGACGATCTGTCGCTGCTGTACACCGGCGGCACCACCGGCAAGCCCAAGGGCGTGATGTGGCCGCACAAGGATCTCTTCTTCGGCTGCTTTGGCGGGGGCGCGTTCTACACCCCGGGTGAAGGCCCGATCGAGACCCCGGAGCAACTCGCTGACCGTATCCGCAAGGGTCATCCGATGCGCTTCATGCCGGTGGCGCCGCTGATGCACGGCGCCGCGCACTGGGCGACGATGGTGTCACTGTTCGCCGGCCACACCGTCGTCCTCAACGACCAGCACCACTTCAATGCCGAGCACGTACTCGACATTGCCGCCGCGCAGAAGCTCAACGGGATCACCCTGGTCGGCGACGCGATGGCGCTGCCCATCCTCGACGCGCTCAAGGCACATCCGGGGCGCTGGGACCTGTCCTCGCTGTTCGTCTTCGGCAACGGTGGCGCGGTGATGTCCGCGCACATCAAGGAGGCCCTCAAGCCCTTCCTGCCGGCCAACATCTTTTTCAGCGACGGCATCGGTTCATCCGAAGGCGGCCAGCTTGGCATGGGCGCCAAGCCGATCGAAGGCGGCATGATCAAGATCGCCGCCCGCTCCGATCTCAGCGTCGTGGTGGACGGTCAGCGCATCGCCGAGCCTGGCGAGACCGGCATCCTCGCCCGCAGCGGCTACCTGCCGCTGGGCTACTACCGTGACCCAGTAAAGAGCGCAGAGACCTTCGTCACCATTGCCGGCACGCGCTTTGCGATCACCGGCGACGCCGCGAAGTTTGCCGAAGACGGTTCGATCATCGTCTTCGGCCGCGGCGACAACTGCATCAACACCGGTGGCGAAAAGGTCTTCCCGGAAGAGGTCGAGGAAGTGCTGCGTATGAGCCCGCACATCCTCGACGCGGTGGTCGTCGGCATGCCCGACCCGCGCTGGGGACAGAGAGTCACCGCGGTGGTCGCCCCCCGACCCGGCGTCGAGCTCGACATTGAAGCCCTGCGTGCGCTGTGCCACGAACATCTGGCGGGCTACAAGGTGCCGAAGGACGTCGTGAAGGTGGCCGAAGTGCAACGCTCTGCGGCGGGCAAGGCAAACTACGTATGGGCGAGAGCCACGGCAGTGGAGGCGCTCGGGGAAACCAGACAGTGAGCGAGGGCTCGCCCCCACCAAACGACACAGGCACGAGCATGTGAGCGGAATCGGACCGCGGAGCTTGGACGCCCTGGCTTGATCTCGTGGCAAGCGCACTCGCCGCCCTCCGCATGAAGAGTCAGCCTCTGAAACACACCTTGTTGAAGGAGAAAACGATGGCTGGGGAATCGCCAAAAGACGCAGTGGAGATTGAGGACCAACTTGTTTCGGGCCGGCTCTGGGAGGACTACTGCGACGCGATCAAGCGCGCTGGCCGCCATGTGCTGAGGCCGGAGGCGCCGCACGACGTTTTCAACCAGGCCGAGGGCGTGCGCTATCTGACCAGGATGGTGCGCGCCGGGCTCGAATTGATGGTGGAGGCGGGCACGGCCGAATTTCCGCGTTTCTCCGACCCGGCCGGCGGTTTCATCAAGATCGGTGGCGACAATCCCGACAACGTTTACCTGAGCACCCCGATCAGGGGTGATCTGGAATACCGGATTCGCGGCCGGCGCGGCAATGTGCCGACAATCAACTTCGCAACCAAAAATGGCGGCTATCAGAAAGCAGGCGCAAGGATGCTGGGTACGGGCTTTCTCGACGGACGTGAGCTGGAAGTCGACGGCGACGGAAATTTCGAGATCCTGATCTCGGCGAACCGCCCGCCATCGGGAAACTGGTTGCCGATGGCGCCCGACAGCAACCTGCTCCTGATCCGCCAGACCTTCCACAACCGACGCACTGAGCAAGCCGCACAATTGCACATCGAGCGCCTCGGCAGCACCGAAACACCGCCAGCGCTCGACCCACAGGTGCTCACGTCCCGACTCATGGCCGCAGCGCAGTACACTGAAAACACCGTAAAGCTGTTCACCGACTGGGCGTCGCATTTCAAGCGCGAGCATCACAGCACGCTACCGCTGGGCGACCAGGCGATGTTCCAGGCCGCAGGCGGCGACCCGAACATCAGCTACTACCACGGCTACTGGGAACTCGCCGACGACGAGGCCATGGTGATCGAGGCCACCGTTCCACCCTGTGAGTTCTGGAACTTCCAGGTGGACAATTTCTGGATGGAGTCGCTCGACTACCATTGCCACCGCATTCACCTGAATTGCCATGGCGCCCACCTCAACCCCGACGGCAGCGTCACGATCGTGATCGCGCACCGCGATCCGGGGCATCCGAACTGGCTGAGCACCGCAGGCCATGGCCTCGGCACCAGCCTGTTTCGCCTGATCGGGGCACAGGAACGGCCAACGCAGTTCGAAGCCAGGGTCGTCAAGTTCGATACGCTGACCGGGGGACGCAAGCATGAATCTCCAACTTGACGCCCTGATGAGCGAAGCGAGCCGTCGCGCTGGCGGACTGACAGACTTCGGGGATGAAGGCTTCCTCACCCCGGCGCAAATACTGCTGGATGCCATGAACCGCGAAGGCGGACTCTCCGAAGGCGGGCAACAAATCTGGTTCGAACGCCTGGTCGAGATGCTCAGGAATCGCCTGGTCATGGAGCACTACTTCCAGCTTCATCCCGAAATCGAACAGGAGGAAGTCCGCGGCCCCATCGTCATCGTCGGGCTTCCGCGGACAGGCACCACCTTGCTGCAGCGCATCCTCGGCTGCGACCCGCGCTTCCATTCGATGCTCTATTGGGAAACGCGCTTCCCGGCACCCATGACCGAGCCCGGCACGGCCGGTCCCAACGCCGGTCCCGACCCGCGCATCACGCTGGCCGAGGCGGAAACGCAGGCCATGATCAAGGCCAACCCGGCGCTACTCTCCATTCATCCGCTCGACGCGCGCGAGGCAGACGAGGAAGGGATGCTGCTTGAGCATTCATTCCAGAGCTTCTTCGATTGCTATGCCGACATCCCGAGCTATACGGAATGGATGTGGAATCACGATCAGCAGCCGGCCTACGAACATCTGCGTCGAATGCTGCGCTTCATCCAGTGGCAGAAGCGCCTGCGCGGGGAGGAAGGCCGTGAATGGGTGCTCAAGACCCCTCACCACCTGCGGCAGATCGACGTGCTGTTCAAGGCTTTCCCCAACGCCCGCGTGATCCAGACCCATCGCGATCCCCTGCAGACCATCCCCTCCATCGCCAGCTTCATCTACAACCTGTGGAAGATCCATATGAAGCAACCGGACCCGGTACGGGCCGGTCGACAGTGGTCCGCAATCTGGGCGCGCGGGATCAGGCAGACCATGGCTTTCCGCGATGCCATGCCGGCCGACCGCTTCCTCGATGTCCGGTTCTCCGACACGCTGCACAAGCCGCTGGAAGTCGTCAGAAGCATCTACGACTATCTGAAGATCAGCTTTCCCGAAGACACCCGGGAGCGAATGCAGGCTTATCTTGAAGCGCACAGCCGCGAGAAACGCCCCTTGCACGAATATGGGCTCGAGCACTATGGACTGTCCGAAGAACAGATCAAGACCGATTTCGCCAGCTACAGGGAACGTTACATCCTGCACCACGGCAGCTGAAACGCGAACACGACAATGAAAGGGAGTGCATCAATGCTGCTTAGAGACAAAGTCATCATCATTTCCGGTATTGGTCCGGGCCTGGGTGTCAAGCTGGCCATCGAGGCTGCACGCGAGGGCGCCCGTGTCGTCATCGCTGCGCGCACCCAGGCCAGGCTCAACGATGCCGAAGCACGCATGCTTGAAATTGCGCCGGCGTGCGAGGTGCTCAAGCAGGCCACCGACATCACCGCCCCTGAACAGTGCCGACGCCTCGCACAGCTCGCGATGGAGCGCTTCGGGTGCATCGACGGTCTGATCAACAGCGCCTTCCTGCACGGCAACCCCCCGTTGCTGGGCGATGGCAATCTGGACCAGTTGCGCGAGGTATTTGAAACCAACGTCATCGGCACCCTGAACATGACGCAGGCAGTAGTCCCGGCGATGAAGCAATCCGGAAGCGGCGCCATTGTGATGGTCAACACCATGGCCACACGACTGCCGAACGACTTCGAAGCGGGCTATGCAGCGTCCAAGGGCAGCTTGACGACGGCGGCAAAGTACCTGGCCCTTGAGCTCGGGCCGCACAATATCCGCGTCAACAGCCTGCTGCCGGGCTGGATGTGGGGCGTCCCCGTGCAGGGATACGTGAAGCACACGGCCAGTGTCGAAGGCGTGAGCGAAGACGAGATCGTCGCCCGCATCGCCGCAAACATCCCGCTCGGCCGCATCATCAGGGATGAGGAGTGTGCCCGTGCCGCACTGTTCCTCGTCTCGGACTATGCAAGCGCGATTACCGGTGCGCAGCTCGATGCCAATGGCGGCCAGTTCATGGCCGGCTAAATGCCGGCACGAAGTTTTGATGAGACCACACTCAAGCGCGCCCGTTAAAAAGCCCGCCCGGTGCAACACCGGGCGGGCTTGAGGGTGGAAAGCGCGTTGCTTAGAACGAATACTTCATCGTCAGCGACAACTGGTCGCGGTCAGTCAGCTGACGGCTCCTGATCGGATCCAGACTGGCATCGCCGTAATAGCCGAGGTAAGTCAGGCCGACCTGGAAGTTACGCTTGTAGGTCATGGTGCCACCCAGGCTCAGGCGATGATCGCCTTCGCCACCCACGCCACCCAGCAGCGTACGGCCCTTGAGCTGACGGGAATAAGCAACGGTCGTGCCCAGCTCCCAGTTCTCAATGATGCCAGGGTAGGTCGAGCTCAACAGAGCCTGGAACGCCAGACCGTAGCTACCGAACAAGAGCTGGTCATTCAACGGAGCACCTGCAGTTGAGGCGCCTGCACCCGGCACACGCCGCGCTTCCGGATTGCTGACATCAACGTAGGACACTTCGGCGAGCAACTGCGACTGCGGCGCCAGCCAGGTACGACCCAGGTTGATGAAAGTGTTGACGTTGGTTTGCAGGATATCGGCCGTCGTCGCGGTCGGAATCGGGCCACCGTAGAACGTCGTCTTTACAATGGCCGGCGCGTCCTTCTTGTACGACATTTCCATGCCCAGGGTCGCGATGCCAAAGGTGGTGCTCAAGGTCGCGCCAACGAGCTTGACGTCCTCCTGGTAGCGGATCTGGTAGTACGGCGTCGCCGTACCCGCGTAATGGATGTCTAGGTTGGGCGTACGATCGTGATAGTTCAGATAGTACAGCCCGACCTCGGTTTCATCCGTCACCCGATAGCGCGTACCGACACCCCACTGCCCGGTATTGCCGGGTTCGTCGTCAGCAGCGCGACGCACACAGCCGGCACCCAGGCACTGCGAGCCCGGCCCGGTCAGGTCGCTGGTGCTCAGGTAGGAGCCCACGGCCGGCGCGATGGTCTCGTGCCAGCCATATTGCACATGCGCCAGCAATGACAACTTGTCATTGACTTCGTACTGCAGCGAAACCTGGTCTTCAGGCAGCAACTGGTCCTTGGTCTCGGTGCCCGGAACACCGGTCTTGGTGCCGTCGGCCGGGCCCTGCGCCAGCGAGATGCCGGGGAAGAACAGCGCCTCTCCCCATGACACGGCGTGGCGGCCCAGGCGCCAGGTCATCCGCCCCTCGCTGCCGACGTCGAACGCGGTGAAGGCGTAGGCGTCGAGCATGCGGGTGTAGCCGCCGTGATAGCGCTTGGTGTCGCCGTTGAAGGCGTCGGCTGCGCCACCGAGCTTGTTCGGCGGCGTGGCCGACGAGTTGTCGTTCGACTGGTGATAGACGTCGTCATAGAAGGTACTGGCCGACATCACCAGGCCGCTGTCACCCAGCTTGTAGTTCACATCGAGCAGCATGCTCAGACGGTTGGCGGTCAGATCGCCGCGGTCGAAGTTGTTGTTGCCGTCGTTGCCGTTCGCATTGGTTGCTTGCGAGGAAAGCAGCGAATCACGCGACTCGATACGCGTCGACAGCGTGTAGGTCGAATTCACCCGCCACTGCAGCACACCGCCGTTGTCGAACTGGATCGGCTCGCCGGCAAAAGCCGAGGACGCGATCCCCATCCCGATCAAAGCCAGCGCGATCGGCTTCATCTTCTTGTGCAATCTCATGAGTATTCCCTGAAAGTCGGTGTGTTCACTGGCCCATGGCGCGCAGCGCAGCCGGGGTGTACATGTCGGGGGTGAGGCCACCCGCGTTGAGCACGTAAGCCTTCTCGCGCTCCTGGATCAGGTTGAAGCCGACGTAGGCGCCCGAGTTGAGGTCGTGGTAGAACGAGGTGCCCGCCTGCCACGCATTGAGATCAAATGCGTAGTAGTGGTTGATGAAGGCGTGCTGCCACAGTTCGCCGCGGGTGTCGTAGTAGTCACCCACCGAGGCCTGCCAGTTGTCTTCGTCGATAAAAAGGACGCGCTTGCCGAAAGCGTGGCGATAGCCTTCCTTCAGCGAGCCTTCCAGCACCCACACGCGATGCAGTTCGTAGCGCAACAGGTCCGGGTTGGCGTGCCCTTTCTGCAGCATGTCAGCGTACTTCACATTCTTGGAATGCAGGCGATAGGAGCTCGCCGGGATGTACATCTCCTTCTTGCCCAGCAACTTCCATTCGTAACGGCTCGGGTCGCCGTTCATCAGGCGGTCCTGGTCGATCGTCAGCTTGCCTGAGGTGCCGCCCATGGGCGAGTCGAAGCCATAGGTCGGCAACTGGCGCACGCGGCGGGTGCCCGGGTCGTACTGCCAGGCCAGGCGCTTGCCCTTGGCGAAGTTGACCGGCTCTTGCGAAGCGGTGAAGCTGCCACGGTCACGCTCGGGCAGCAAGGTGCCGCTGATCGAATAGGCCATCAAGCCTTCCATCGGCTTGCCGAGTTGATCCGGCGAGGTCACGACGTTGAGGTTCTTGTTGATCTGACGACCCCAGGTGATGGCGCCGTCGGAGGCAACGTCGGCGATGTCGCGGACGATCTCCTCGGTGAAGGCACGGTAGGGGAAGTTCATGTTGGCCAGCACTTCCTGCGGTCCCTTCGGGATCGGGAAGCCAATCGGGCCCTTGTAGCCGGTGTAACCCAGGCCACCGTCGATCAGTTCGGCTTCGAGCGCGTTTTTCTTGGCCAGTTCGCAGATCACGTCCGGATAACGGAAATCGCGCCGGCTCTGATACACCGGCATGCGGTAAGTATCCGGGAAGCGCTTGAACATGGCCTTCTGGCCGTCGCTCAACTTGTCAGCATACTTGTCCATGTTGGCCGCAGTGATCTGGAACAGCGGCTTGTCTTCCGGGTAGACATCGACCGGGTGCTGGCCGACGTGCAGGGTGTATTCAACGTGGGGCGGCTTGCCCAGCCACTTGCCCGAGAAGGCCGGAATGCTGCCATCGGCGTTGCCTGCAGCTTCGGCACCCACACAGGTCAGTTCCTTGCCAAGCTTGGCCGCTTCAGCCTCGCTCACCTTGGCCATGGCATTGCTGGCGGCCATCGACAACGCAATCGTCGTCAAGACCGGTACCCAGACACGAGTTTTAATCATTTTTGCCTTCTCCTGGAGGGATGTTTTTCTACTGACTGATTGAACAATCAGACGCGAGGGCGGGCTCCCGGCAATGCCCGCCACCTCGGTCTGTGTTGTCTTGCTTCGCTTCTAAACGTCGCATCGTCCGATGGAACCCGTTCCAGCCACCGGACCACTCATTTCAGCCGAGCTTGCCATCGACAAAGGCGCTGCGCAGCTGCCTCTTGAGCAGCTTTCCGGCTGGATTACGCGGCAGCGACTCGGTAACGACCTGCACCACCGCCGGCACCTTGTAGGCCGCCAGATTCGCTGCAACATGCGCACGCACCGCCTGTGCGTCGAGCTTGCACCCCTCATGCACCGACACCACCGCAGCCACCATCTCCCCGGTGTCTTCGTCCGGGACGGCGAACACCGCCGCCTCAAGCACCTCAGGCAATTGCAACAAGCACGACTCGACCTCAGCCGCGGCGATCTTCTCGCCACTGCGATTGATGACGTCCTTGATACGATCGACGATGAAGATGAAGCCTTCATCGTCGAGATAGCCCACGTCGCCGGAGCGGAACCAGCCCTCGCTCATGGCGGCCGCGGTCGCCGCCGGGTCACGCCAATAGCCCTGCATGACGGTGACACCACGCAACCAGACCTCGCCCTGCTCGCCTGTTGGCAAGGCCTGGCCCAAGGCATCTGCGATCCGCACGTCCACAATGGGCGAGAGCACGCCGGAACTATGCGGTTTGTAGGCGAAAAGCGTGCCCGAGGCGGCGGCACCGACGCCATTCGTCTCGGTAAGGCCGAAACCGACACCCGACATCGAGTTCGGACGGCGTCGCTGCAATTCATCAATGACGCGCTGGAACAAGCCCGCGCCGCCAAAGCCCAGGCCCATCAGGGTGCCGGTCTGTGCCGGGTCATCGAAACCTGGCTGCGAAAGCAACTGCATGACCATCGACGGCGCACCGTTGAACTGGGTGATGCGCTCGGCCTGAATCACCTCGATCGCCTGCGCCGGGTCCCACCGGTTGACGAACACCAATCGACGGCCGTTTCGCAGCGAGTTGAGTAATTGCGCATGCAGGCCGCTGACATGGAACAGGGGCACCGCGGTCAGCGTGGTCGGCGTCAAGCCGCGTGCCATTAGCGCCGCGACCGCTTCGGGCGAGGTCATGCCCGAGAAGGCGCCGATGAAGTCAATGTTGAACAGCGCCTGGCACACACTGCGCTGCGACGACAGCGCGCCCTTGGCGCGGCTGGTGGCGCCGGAGGTAAACAGAATCAGTGCGGGGTCATCGGGTCCGAGCTCGGGCAGTGCCGGCGGCTCGGCGGCCTGACTGACCACGGACTGATAGTCGGCAGCGCCTGCCGGCAGCTCGGTCGCGCCCACGCACAGAATGCGGCAACCCGCGACCCGGGTGTCGCCGCCGATTCGGGTGAGACGATCGTTGTCGCAGGCGAACACGCAAGGCTCGACATCGGCCAGCGCCGCATGCAGCTCCTCGCCCAGCCCGAAGCTGTTGAGCGGGGCCGGCACCGCGCCGATGAGACCGGTCGCGACCAGCACCACCGCCCACTCGGGGCGGTTGCGCATGGCGATGGCGACGCGATCACCGGGTTTCACGTCCCAGGCGCGCAACTGCGCGACCACCGCATCGACCTCGGCGAAGAAGCGATCGAAGGTCCAGGTCTCGCCCAGATAGCTGATGAAGGGCTTGTCACCGTGCGCACGTGCGCTCGACAGCAGCTCGGGCAAGGTGCGAAAGGCATTGCGATACACCCGCACAGTGCGCCCATCCACGACCTCCTCGGCGAGCTCGAACGGCGCACCGGGGGCGGTGAGCTGGGCGCGAATCTTGTGGGCAAGTTCAGAAAGCTGGGACATCAATTACTCCTAAGAATCAGTTTGCAAGGCTGAAGCGATACAGCCCGTCATCATCCAGCACACGCCTCACCTCGCCCGCATAACGCAACCAGGACAGATGAGCAATGGTCTCGCCCAGCGCCATCATGTCCTCGACGGCACTGCGCACCTTGGGGAATTGCCGGTTCTTGGTCTCGAACGCGGTGGCCGCGCCCACCTCGCGCAGGTAATCACGCACGATATCGAACTGCTGGGTGTGGTGCTCATGCAGCTCGGCCACGCGCGGCAGCAGACCACGGAAAACGCGTTCATGCGAGGGCAGCACCAGCGTATCGGGCGCCAGGGCGGCGAGTCGATCGAGCGAATCGAGCCACAACCTGAGCGGATTGGCCTCGGGCTCGATGTCCGACACCAGCACGTTTGAGGTGATGCGTGGCAGCAACTGGTCGCCGGCAATGAGCAGACGATCACGCTCGCAATACAGGCAGGCATGCTCGGGGGAATGGCCCTCACCGATCACAATCCGCCACTCGCGCCCGCCGATGCTGAGCACCTGGCCTTCGCGCAGTCGTGTGAAGGCGTTTGGTTGCGGCGGCATGAACGGGTCGCGGCGCAACTTGGCGAACATCTCCTCGATCCTGGCCAGCGGCATGCCCGCGCGCAGATAGAACTGCATCAGGGAGTCGGGCAAAGGCTCGGGCATGAGCCCGCCCAGGCTACGCATGGTGAAGTATTCACCGTAGGTCATGTACAGCGGCACATTGAAGCGTTCGGTGAACCATGCCGCCAGCCCGGCATGATCATAGTGAAAATGGGTGCAGATCAGGCCCTTCAGCGGCAAGCCCCCGAAGTGGCGGTCGACGATGGTTTCCCACAGCGCGCGCGAGTTCGCCAGATTGAGCCCGGTGTCGACGATGAACCAGCCATCGGTGTCGCGCAACAGATAGACGTTAATGTGGTCCAGCTGCATCGGCATCGGCTGGCGTGCCCACAGCACGCCCGGCGCAAGGATGACGACTTCGCCATCGGGTTGCGGGGGAACAAACGGAAACTCGATCCCCGTCCCGCCATGGGACACTGCATTTTCTGGGGGCTGCCTGGTGTCGCCCATGAAGTCTCCGTTTTTTAGCGTAATTATTGAGGCCTAACATTAGGCGGGGCAGTGTGGTCCGGACACGTCCAAAAGGACGATGTCCAGCGACACCTTCGCATCGAGGATGTTCGGCCATCGTCCAAATAAGGGATGTCTGTCGTAGCACAGCTGGACAGAATCAGCCAGACTCAAGGCCACTGGCGCACTTGCTGGCGCCGGCCCGCTGGATCGCAGAGAGAATCACTACAAAAAGGAGGCCCACATGGCCACAACGAAAGACTATCGCATTGGTGAATTCACCTTTCCGCGCGGTTGGTTCATGATCGCGGAATCGACCGAGCTCGACACCCACAAGCCCCTTTCGGTGCGCTTCTTCGGTCAAGACTTTGCGCTGTACCGCGGCCGTGAAACCGGCAAGGTGGTGTTGCTCGACGCCTACTGCCCGCACATGAAGACCCACCTGGCTGCCCCCAACACCACCTCCTATGTCGTCATCGACGGCGGTGGCTCCAACGTCGAGGGCGACGACATTCGCTGCCCTTACCACGGCTGGCGCTTTGGCGCCGACGGCAAGTGCAACGACATCCCCTATCACGACGGTCAGATCCCGGCCGCGGCGAAGGTCAAGTCGTGGACGGTGGTCGAGAGCCTGGGCGCGATCTGGGTGTGGTATGACCCCGAAGGCGGCGAGCCGGAATGGGAGCATCCCAGCCTCAAGGAATGGGACGATCCGTCCTGGGTGCGCTGGAAGTTCGATCACCTCGGCATCCTCAACCAGCACCCGCAGGAAGTCATCGACAACATCTGTGACTACGGCCACCTGAGCCCGATCCACGGCTCGACCGTGCAGAAGTACGAGAACGAGTTCCAGGGCCACCACGCCATTCAGCGCCAGTGCGGCCCGCACCGCACCCTGGTGGGCGAAAACGGCGCCAGCCCGGTGCTGTCCACCGTCACCGTCTATCACGGCCCGGGCGTGCTGATCTCGCACCTCGGCGGTCTGTACGAAGCCGTGTTGTTCATCACCCACACCCCGGTGGAAGACGGATCGATCAAGGTCTGGCACTCCCTGCTGGTCAAGTCGCCCAGCGGCAGCGCCGTGGCTACCCACACCGACATGATCGCCGCACGCCAGTTCCAGGAATCGAGCCGTCTGGCGTTTGCGCAGGACTTCGAGGTGTGGACCAACAAGGGCCCGTGCCTGAACGGTCTGTTCATCCCCAGCGACGGCCCCTTCATGAAGGCCCGCATCTGGTACAAGCAGTTCTTCAACCCGCGCGCCAAGAAGCACGAATACCTCGAGCAGTGCGAAGGCTTCTACGTGCCCAAGGGCATCGCCCCGTTCACTGACGGCGCGCCCGCAGCAGCCTGAGCCTGCTCCGCACAAGCTGATGTGAATGCGGCCTGTCCCTGCGGACAGGCCGCATTTTTTCTGCCCCAGCGGCCTTCATCAGCATCTGAATGCGCAGCCGGCGCGGTCATCGACGATACGCACAGTAGCCTGGATCAAGACATGACACTTACACAAATCGCACCCTGGGTCGGGCTCATCGGCCTGATCGGACTGGCCGGCCTGGCGGGCATCCGCAATCCCGCGCTCAAGACCCAGCCCGGCGCCCTCATTCGCCTGCTGGGCATCGCCGGTCTGGCCGGCATCAGTGGTTTCTGGATCGCGGGCGCAGGCGCAATGGGCGCTTTCGGCGCGCTCGGCCTGTGGAACCATCAGTCCCCGAAGCTCGCGCTGTGGGGCAGGCTGGGCTGGGCGGGCGTGCTCGGCGTACCGTTCGCAATCGCCGCCCTCATCTGAACAAACACCGCGCGACGTCACCCAAGGCGGTGGCAGTGGCGCGCCCGATGTTCAGGCGCACGCCGCGCGCGCGAACTCGACCACACGCTCGCCGATCATGATTGCGGTGGCATTGGTGTTGCCGGAAATCAGCCGCGGCATCACCGAGGCATCGGCCACGCGCAGGCCTGCGACGCCGCGCACCGCCAGCCGGGTATCGACCACCGCGGCCTCGTCCTCGCCCATCCTGCAGGTGCCCACCGGATGGTGGCCGGTGGAGCCGGCACGGCGCGCATAGTCGATGAGCTGCTCGCGTGTGCTCGCCGAACTGCCCGGATAGACTTCGCTGGCCGTGATCGCAGCCAGCGCTGGTGCGGCTGCGATGCGGCGCGCCCACGCCATGCCCGCCAGCGTGGTGTCGATGTCCTCATCGGTGGTGAGGTAATTCATCTGCAGCAAAGGCCGCGCCGCCGCATCGGCCGAGGCCAGCGCCAGCCGGCCGCGCGAACTGGGCCGGCACACATTGGGCGCCAGGGTGTAACCGGGGAAGGGGTGCAGCGCCTTCTTCTCGCCTTCGAGCTCACCCGACAGCGGCAGCAGGTGAAACTGCAAGTCGGGGCGCAGCAGCTCGGGCCGGCTGCGCAGGAAGACACCAACCTCAGCCGCCGGCATGGTCATCGCGCCGCGCTTGCGCAGCAGGTAGTTCAGCACCTCAAACAACACCCGCATGCCGCCCAGACGCTGGTTCATCGACGCCTGGCCGTCCTTGAGCCGCCACATCAAGGGCACCACCAGATGGTCCTGCAGGTTGGCACCCACCTCGGGCGCATCCACCTTGAGCGCAATGCCGTGACGGGCGAGCTCGGCGGCAGGGCCGATCCCGGACAGCATCAATATCTGCGGCGAGCCGATCGCCCCCGCGCACAACAAGACCTCGGCACGCGCACGCGCGACGCGCTCCTGTCCATCCACCCGATAGCGCACGCCGAGCGCACGCCCACCCTCGATCAGCACCTCCGCGACCACCGCCCCGGTCTGGATCAGCAGATTGCTCCGCCCGCGCGCCGGCTTCAGGTAGCCGTGCGCCGCCGAACAACGGCGTGCACCCGTGAGTGTGGCCTGATAGAAACCCACCCCTTCCTGGGTGGCGCCATTGAAATCCCGTGTGCGCGGGATGCCTGCCTGTTCGGCGGCCTGAATCATCAGCTCGGCCAGTGGCGTGGGGTCCACCAGGTCGGACACCGCAATCGGGCCGTCCTGCCCGTGATGGACATCGGCGATGCCCAGATTGCGCTCCATGCGCCGGAAGTAAGGCGCCACCTCGGCCCAGCCCCAGCCCGGCGCCCCCGCCTCCACCCAGTCGTCGTAGTCCTGATGCTGGCCGCGGATGTAGATCAGGCCATTGATGGCCGAGCTGCCGCCGAGCACCTTGCCGCGCGGCAAGGGCACGCGCCGGCCGCCCAGGCCGGGTTCGGGCTCGGTCTCGAACGCCCAGTTGAAGGCGCTGCCCGGGTCCTGGGTCTTGCCCCAGCCCGCCGGCATGTCGATCATCAGATTGTCGTCACCCGCACCGGCCTCGAGCAACAGCACGCGGCAAGCGGGGTCTTCGGACAGGCGCGCCGCCGCCGCGCTGCCCGCGCTGCCCGCGCCGACGACGATGTAGTCGAAGCTGTCCATCTCAGCCCTCCCGGATCTGCGTGCAGCGCGCGAGATCACGTGGCACGCGAACGCGGTTGACCGCCGCCGTCGTGTCGATGCGCCCGAAGGACACCCCGAACAGCAATTGCGACTCCGGCGCCAGGTCGAACTCGGCACGCACCAGATCGGGATGGAAGCTGAGCGAAGTCTGCGGGCAGCTGCCGTAGCCCATGCTGGCGAGCGCGAGCATGAAGGTCTGCGCGCACATGCCCAGATCCGCCGCTTCGCGCACGCCACAGCCTGCCGGCAAGAAGAAGAAGGCGACATGGGGCGCGTCAAAGAAAGCGTAGTTCTGCATGAACTGAGCCTGGCGCCCGGCCTTGTCCTCGCGCGCGATGCCCACCGTGGCGTACAAGGCCTCAGCCGCGGCAATCTGGCGCTCGCGGTGCACCCCTTGATAGCGGCTGTCGTAGGGCAGGTCGGGCTTCATTCGGCCCGCCATCATCTGCGCGCTGATGCCGGCGGCGAGGCGGTCGCGCACCGCGGCCGAGGCCACCGCGATCATCCACGGCTGGGTGTTGCAATTGGACGGGGCGTGGCAGGCTAGGGCCAGCGCGCGCTCGATGTCCGCGCGTGGCAGCGGGTCGGGGAGAAACGCACGGGTGGAAACGCGTCGGTCGACGATGTCGGCAAACACGGTGGCGTGATCGATGTCAGGCAGTTGCATGGGTGATTCCTGTGCGGAGTGTGCCGGAAAAGTGGTTCGAAAGCCCGTGAGCACGGGCGTCGCGCAGCGGCGTCAGCGCCCTTCCCAGGCCGGGGCACGCTTCTCGTTGAAGGCCATCACGCCCTCGATCACGTCGCGGCTGCTGCGCATCGCCTCGATGCCGGGGTAACCGCCTTCGTCCTGGCGGCGGATGGCCTCGTCCACTGGCAGCGCCAGACCATCGCGCACCGCGGCCTTGGTCGCACGCAGCGCGAGCGGGGCGTTGGCGCACAGCAGCGCGCACCAGCGCGCAAGCGCGGCGTCCATGCCGCCCTCTTCCACCACCTCGTTGATCAGCCCCCATTCGGCAGCCTGCTCGGCGCCGATGCTGCGCGCGGTCAGCAGCAGCTCCATCGCGCGCTTCATGCCCACCTGACGCGGCAGCCTATGCATGCCACCGGCGTAGGCCACGGCGCCGATGCGCGGCTCGGGCAGGGCAAAGGACGAAGCCCGCGTCGCCAGCACCAGGTCGCAGGCCATCGCCACCTCAAAGCCGCCTCCCATGGCGATGCCTTCCACCGCGGCGATGACGGGCTTGTCCAGATCAAAGCGGCTGGTGAGGCCGCCGTAGCCGGTGGGCGGAATCGTGTACGGCGCGCCGCCTTCAAGCGCGGTGCGCATGGCGCGAATGTCGCCACCGGCCGAAAACGCCCGCCCGCCGGCACCGCGCACGATGGCCACCCACAGCGCGTCATCGGCGGCGTAGGCGTCGAAGGCGGCGGACATCAAGGCCTGGGTCTCCGGGTCGAGGGCGTTCATCGCCTCGGGACGATTGATGGTGACGGTCAGCACATGGCCGTCGATGTGGGTCAAAACCTTGCTCATGGGATCGGGCTCCTTGGTGGTCCGCGTGAGGCGACGCCGCCGCGACCGGCTCAGCGCCAGGCGCCCCTCGCAGCGGCGCTCTGTGCTGCATCTGCCCGCAGTGCAGGCGTATCGTCATTGCTGTCTGGACCCGGCGACCAGCCATCTGCCGGGCCGCAACCAGTATAGAGAGCCCGAACGGGCACCGTGATTCGCATTGGGCGGTTCCGAACACCGGCGCCAAGACCCTGATTTTGAACGACAAGATAATCAACGCGGACACGCCACCGCGCCGTTCTCACGTTTCCGAGCGTCGCACTCAGCGCACCCGGGCGGGCAGATCGGGGTCGAGCACACCCAGCGCCATGGCTCGCAGGCAGTCCACAAAGACGGGCTGTTCAACCCGCTCCGGCGCGTCTTCCAGTGCGGTGCGAATGGCCGCACGCATCGCCATACACAACATATAGGCCGCCATCTCACGGCGCTCGGGCGCGAGCTCGGGCACGTAGAGGGCGACGAAGGGCAGCCAGGCGTCGTCGACGTATTCGCGTGAATTTGCGTAAGGGCCGATGCGCATGCCCATCTGCAGCGCCGGATGGTATTTGAGGTGAAACTCGCGATGCAGCCGGTGCAGGCGCAGCTCCATCCGCACCATGTTGCGCAGGATTGCGTCCAGCGCCGCGCCCAGCGGCAAGCCGGTGATCGCGGCGCGCAGCGCAGGCACGAAGACGGTCACCTCTTCATGCAGGACGTGATCGAAGGCCAGCCCGACCACCGCCTCGATATTGGGGAAGTACTGGTAGAAGGACCCCACGCCGACGCCGGCCACCTCCGCTAGGCGATTCACCGTCAAGGCTTCCACGCCTTCTTGCTCGAGAAGCTGAATGCAGGCCTCGCGCAACGCAGTGACGAGCGAACGCGAGCGCGACTGCGACGGCTGCTTGCGCAAGGCAGGCAGGCGAGCGTCGCGCTCGGCACGCTCGGGCACAGGCGCAGGCGGAGCGGCAGGAACACGCTTTCTATGGCTCATGCAGAACGTGAGGCGAGCGCCGCAAAGCACCCACCACAACTTTTTTCCTCAATTTAATCAGATGATTGAACGAAACCAATGGAACGCGTCAATGCGAATTCCGGGGGTGCGCCGGGCTCCCTATACTCTCATGGTCGCGATCCTTCAGCGCTTCGGCACAGGCCGCGCCCCCAAGACCAAGGCTAACGAGGAGACAAACGAGACGTGAGTCCGCCCGCCATCCACTCCGAGGACCTGCACGGCGCACCGAGTTGCAGCCTGCCCCCGCTGCCCCCTGGCCGCCATTACCGCTACCACGTCATGGTCAAACCGGCGGGCGCGCTGTGCAATCTGGACTGCCCCTACTGCTTTTACCTGCACAAGACCGATCTATTGGCGCACGAGCGCAACGCGCGTATCGACGACAGCCTGCTCGAGACCCACATCCGCCAGTACATCGAAGCCCAGACCGGGGACGAGGTCATCTTCTCCTGGCAGGGGGGCGAACCGACGGTGATGGGTCTGAATTTCTTTCGCCGCGTGGCCGAGCTCCAGGCCCGCCATCGCAAACCAGGCCAGCGCATCGAGAACGACCTGCAGACCAATGGCCTGCTGCTCGACGATGAGTGGGTGGCCTTCCTCAAGACACACGGCTTCGTGGTCGGTCTCAGCGTGGACGGCACGCGCGAACTGCACGACCGCTACCGCCCCACCAAGGGCGGCGAGCCCAGCTTCGACCGCGCCCTCGCGGCCGCCGCCAGGCTGGCCGCGGCCGAGGTGCCGTTCTCCTTGCTGTGCGTGGTCAATCGTGACGTGGCACGCGCCCCGCTCGAGGTGTACCGCAGCCTGCGTGCCATCCCGGGCAGCTTTCGCATCCAGTTCACGCCTTGCGTGGAAACGCGCGACTTCAAGCTGCGCGCGCCCGGCCTCGCGCGCAGCGCCGACATGCCATTACTGGGTACGCCGCGAAGCCGCCCCGACCATCCGCTGGCTATCGTCACCGAGTGGTCGGTGGATGCGCGCGACTACGGCGAATTCCTGTGCACGCTGTGGCGCGAGTGGCTGGCGCACGACTTCGGCCGCCTGCACATCAATGTGTTCGAAACCGCGGTGGCGCAGGCGCTCGATCTACCGGCGCAGATGTGCACCAGCGCGCCGGTGTGCGGCAAGGCGATGGCACTCGAGCACGACGGTGAGCTCTACGCCTGCGACCACTTCGTTTACCCCGAATTTCGCCTTGGGAACATCCGCGATGTGCACCAGGGCGATCTGGCCTTCTCGCAGCAACAGACGCGCTTCGGCCTGGCCAAGCACGACAGCCTGCCCGGCTGCTGCAAGCGCTGCCCGCAGCTGAAGCTGTGCTGGGGCGAGTGCCCCAAGAACCGTCTGCTGCGCAGCGCCGAGGGCGAACCCGGCCTCAACTACCTGTGCGAAGGACTGAAGCGCTTCTACGCCCAAGTACAGCGCGACATGCCTGACATCAGACGACGCCTGGGGCGCTGAGCGCTGAGCCCCGAGCACTGAGCCGCGTCACCCACAACTCAAGCCCCTGCCAGCCCGTGAGCCGGCACCATCACCACCAAAAAAATACAAAGGAGACTCCACCATGACTCAATCCACCCTGCCCCAATCGCCGCCGCGCTGGCGCCGCCTCGCGCTCGCCGCCGCCCTCTCCAGCCTGGGCGCTGGCGCAGCCAGCGCGGCCACCGGCGATGCAAGCCCCGACACCAAGCCCGTCCAGCCCAGCACGCGGCCCAACATCCTGGTCATCATGGGTGACGACATCGGCTACGCCAACGTCGGCCTCTACAGCCACGGCATGATGGTGCCCACGCCCAACATCGATCGCATCGGCCGTGAAGGCATCCTGTTCACCGATCATTACGCCCACCCCAGCTCCACCGCCGGGCGCGCCGCCTTCATCACCGGCCAGCTTCCGATCCGCACCGGCATGACCACCGTCGGCCTGCCCGGCTCGCCGATCGGCATCGACGAGCGCGACCCCACCCTGGCGCAAGTGCTCAAGGAGCAGGGCTATCGCACCGGCCTGTTCGGCAAGAACCACCTCGGCGACCGCAACAACCACCTGCCCACGGTGCATGGCTTCGACGAGTTCTACGGCAACCTCTACCACCTCAACGCCGAAGAAGAGCCCGAGCTGCGCATGTGGGGCAAGGACGCCGGCTTCAACGCGCGCTACCGCCCGCGCGGCGTGATCGACAGCGTCGCCACGCAGGAAGACGACGCCACGGTGGACCCGCGCTTTGGCAAGGTGGGCAAGCAAAAGGTGCGCGACACCGGCGCGCTCACCCGGGAGCGCATGGAAACCGTGGACGAGGAATTCCTCGACCGCACGAAGCGCTTCATCACCCAGTCGACAAAGGCGAGCACGCCCTTCTTTGCCTACTTCAGCCCCACCCGCATGCACATCTACACCCACCTCAAGCCGGCCTCGCGCCACCTTGCCAGCGACATCTCGAGCGAGTTCGACGTCTACGGCAGCGGCCTGATGGAACACGACGGCCACGTCGGCCAGCTGCTCAAGCTGCTCGACGAGCTGAAGATCGCCGACAACACCATCGTCGTGTACACCACCGACAATGGCGCCCAGGTGGCGTGGTGGCCGGACGCGGGCACCACGCCCTTCCGCGGTGAAAAAGCCACCACCTGGGAAGGCGGCGTGCGCGTGCCCATGCTGGTGCGCTGGCCGGCAAGGATCCCGGCGGGCAAGACCTCCAACGGCATCCAGACCCACGAGGACATGTTCACCACCCTGGCCGCGGCCGCCGGCTATGCCGACGCACCGGCCAAGCTCAAGGAGCGCAACAAGGTCTGCATCGATGGCGTGGACAACCTCGCGCACTGGACCGGCACCGCGCCTTCGGCACGAAACGTCGTGTACTACTACAACGAGAGCGAACTCAGCGCGGTTCGCATCGGCCCGTGGAAGTCGCACTTCAAGACCCGCGAAGGCTTCTTCGACAGCCAGAAACAGAGCTCGCTGGTGTTCAACCTGCGCATGGATCCTTACGAGCGCCAGGACGGCCAGAAGAGCAATGATCTGGCGATGAAGATGGGCGTGGGCTTCGGCGGCCAGGTCGCGGATGCCGTGGGCGCCCACATCGCCTCTTTCCGCGAATGCGCGCCCCGCCAGAAGGGAGGCTCGCTGCGGATGGGAGACCAGTGAGCGCCAGCGCGCTGCAGGCCTTCGTCGAACTGCGCGAGCGCCTGGGCGAGGCCGTGATCGGCCAGCCGGCGGTGGTCGAGGCACTGTTGATTGCGCTGCTGGCCGACGGCCACCTGCTGCTCGAAGGTCTGCCCGGTCTGGCCAAGACGCGCGCCATCAAGGCCCTGGGGCGTGAGCTGGGCCTGGGCCTCGCGCGCATCCAGTTCACCCCCGACCTGCTGCCCTCCGACCTGCTGGGCGCCGAGATCTACCGCCACGATGGCCAGGGCAATGGCCACTTTGTGTTCCAGCCCGGGCCGATTTTCGCGCCGCTGGTGCTGGCCGATGAGATCAATCGTGCCCCGGCGAAGGTGCAGTCGGCCTTGCTTGAAGCGATGGAAGAGCGCCAGGTGACTGTGGCAGGCCAGACCCATGTGCTGCCACACCCGTTCCTGGTCATGGCCACGCAGAACCCGATCGAGCACGAAGGCACCTACCCGCTGCCCGAGGCACAGACCGATCGCTTCCTGATGAAGGTCGTGATCGGCTACACCGAGCGCAGGCTGGAAGGTGAAATTCTGCGCCTGGTGCGTGCGGAGGAAGGCCGCAAGCTGGGGAGCATCGAGCACTCGCAAACCTCACCGCCTGCACCGGAGCACGCTAACAACGCCACGGCAGCAACCACCCCAGCTGCCACAACGGTGGCCACGTCCGTGTCTTCAACAGCCTTGCATATGCTGGGCGCCGCACGCCAGGCGGTCAGCACGATCTACGTGTCACCGGCGATCGAAGACTATCTGGTGGATCTGGTACACGCAACGCGCCAGCCGGACCCGCTCAATGCCGAGCTGGCACGCTGGATCGACGTGGGCGCCAGCCCGCGCGGCACCATCGCGCTCGATCGCTGCGCGCGCGCCCACGCCTGGCTGCAGGGGCGCGACTTCGTCGGTCCGAGCGACGTGCATGCGGTGGTGCACGCCTGCCTGCGCCACCGTCTGGTACTGAGCCACGAGGCGCTAGCCGCCGGCATCGATGCCGACCAGGTGATCGATCGCGTCGTCGCACTCGTCGCCGCGCCATGACCTCGACCGCGCGCCGCTCTCGCAGCCCTTGGTGGCCGTGGTCGCGCAGCAGCAACGCGACAGGTGGGGCAGCGGAGCGAGACGAGGCAGGATCGGCGGCGGAACGCGCCTCGCCACCCACTTCAGTCACAGCTGCAGTGCCCGGCGTCTATGTCGATTTGCTGCAACTGCTGGCGCTGGAGCATCCGGCCCGCCAGCTGCGCTGGCCACCAAACATGGCTCCCGCACACAGCCTGCTGGCAGGACGGCACCGCTCGCGCGTGCGCGGCCGCGGCCTGGATTTCGTCGAGCTGCGTCACTACCTGCCCGGCGACGACACCCGCAACATCGACTGGCGGGCCAGCGCCCGCACCGGAAAGCCCCAGCTCAGGGTGTATGCCGAGGAGCGCGAGCGCCCCACCTGGCTGATCGTCGATCAGCGCATCGCGATGTTCTTTGCCCGCCGCGGCGCCCTGCGCTCGGTGGTGGCGGCCGAAGCGGCGGCGATCTGGGGCTGGCGTGCGCTGGCCGGCGGCGATCGCGTTGGCGGCATCGTGTTTGGCGATGACGGCATCGACCTGGTCACAGCGCGACGCGGGCGGCGTTCCATGCTCCACCTGCTGAATCGGCTCGCGGCCCGCAACCAGGCGCTGCGCGCGGATTCAGCCACACCCGGCCAGCCGCAACAACTCGACGCCGCCCTCGCACTGCTGGCAAGACAGGCGCCGCGCGAGGCGATCGTGGCGGTCTTTTCCGCCTTCGACGGTCTCGGACCCGCCACACGCACGCGCCTGCTGGCACTTTCGCGCCATAACGACCTGGTGCTGCTGCCGGTGTGGGAGGACCCCGAAACACTGCGCCCGGCGCGGATCGTGGTCAGCGATGGCAGCCTGCAACTGCCGGTCGACCACGCCAATGCCAAGGTGCGCGCACGCCTGGCCGAGGCTGCACAAAAGCGGATGCACGACTTGTTGGGATTGCGTGCCGAACTCGGCTGCGCCGTCATGCCCTTGCTGACCTCGGAACCCGCGCTGGTGCAACTCGCCCGCGGCATGGACGGCCGCAGGCCCGCGTCGATGGTGAGCCCGGCGCCCAGCCAGGCTGGTACTGACCGTGATCGATAGCGCAGGGCCGCTCCTGCCGCCCCTCCCGTCATCACCACCGGACGCCGCCACCCAGGCCGTGCTCGACCAGCTTCACCCGCTGCTGCTGCCCCCCCTGCCCGCATGGACGCCGCAGACTGCGGGATGGGCGGTGCTGGCGGTGCTCGTGTTGATGGCACTGCTGTGGTCCGCATGGCGCGGCATGCAGCGCTGGCGGGCGGGACGGTTTCGCCGTCTGGCTCTGGCTGAGCTGACGCGTTTGCGCCTCGATCTGCAGTCCGCCCAATTCCCTGAACTCCCTGCAGCACGGCTTGCCGCCGCGCGCCAGCTGCCCGAACTGGTGCGGCGTCTGGCCCTGGCACACGCGCCACGCCACGAGGTGGCGAGCCTGCAGGGGGCAGCGTGGAGCGCGTGGCTCGATCGCAGCCTCGAACGCAAGGTCGGCCGCAGCTCCAGCGAACCAAGCCAGGCCTTCACGCAGGGCGCGGGCCAGCGCCTGAGCGACTGGGCCTACCTCCCGCCCGAGCAGCTGCCGTGGGACACGCTGCCAGCCCTGCTCGCGCTGCTCGAGCGCTGGATTCGTCAGCATCAAGTGCCTGAAAGACCTGCCGTGCAGGAGCTCAAGCCATGAGCCCGTGGCCTGGCTGGGTCGGGCTGGATGGATTGAGCTGGCTCGCCCATATCGAATGGGCGCAACCCTGGCTTGCGCTGCTGTGGCCTCTGGCCTTGCTGCTGCCCTTGCTGCCACCCCATCGGCACAGCCAGACCGCCTTGCGCATTCCATTCTTCGCCCTGGCCGTTGCCGCCACCGGCGAATCACCGCGTCCGGGGGCGACGGTGCTACCGCACGGCATTGCAGGCTGGATGCTGCTGGGCCTGGCGTGGACCGCCGGCATCCTCGCCGTGATGCAGCCGCATTGGGTGGAGCCACCGTTGCCCCGCGCTCAACCGACGCGCGACTGGCTGTTGGCAATCGATCTGTCACCGTCGATGCGCGCACGTGACTTTCGCGATGCGCAGGGACACTCGGTGGACCGTCTGACGGTTATACGGGACGTGCTGGATGATTTCCTCGAACGCCGGCCCGAAGACCGCATCGGCCTGTTGCTGTTTGCCGAGCAAGCCTATGTGCAGGCCCCGTTCACCCTGGACCATGGCGCGGTGAGGGCGCTGCTGGCCGAGGCGCGCATCGGCATGGCCGGCTCGCGCACCATGATCGGCGATGCCATCGGTTTGGCCGTGCGTGTGTTCGACGCCTCACCGGCCCCACAGCGCACGCTGGTACTGCTGACCGATGGCGCCGACACCGGTAGCCGCGTGCCGCCGGCGAAGGCAGCCGAAATTGCGGCGCAGCGCGGCGTGCGCATCCACACCGTGGCCATCGGCACCGAGGACGCCCCTGCCGGGGAGCGCCCGGATCTGGAAGGCCTGCGCGCCTGGGCCACCCTCACCGGCGGCCGCGCCTTCAGCGCGGTCGATCGCAGCAGCCTGAAGGACATCTACCGCGAGCTGGATGCGCTGGAAACACACGAGCACGAGACGCAGTCGGTGCGCCCGCGCCGGCCACTGTTCCACTGGCCGGTCGCAGCGGCGCTGACACTGCTGGGTGTGTACCTGCTGCGTGGGGTACTCGGTGGAACGCTCAGAGCGGGGTTCAGCGGCACTCTGGGCCGACCGACCCGACAGCGCGATAGCGCCGACGTGGAGGCCGACCATGGCTGAATGGCTGAGCACACTCCTGCCCCTGCACTGGTTGCGCCCCTGGGCACTGGGGGTTCTGCCGCTGGCCCTGCTGCTGGCCGTATTCGGGCGCCGCGCCGACCCAGGCCAGTCCTTCCACGGGCTGATTGACCCACATCTGCTGCCCCACCTGCTGGTGGGTGGCAACAAGCGCCAGTGGATCAAACCCGCCGATACGCTCGCCCTGGCCGTGGCGTGCTTCAGCGTGGCGCTCGCCGGGCCCGCATGGGAACGCGAAACGCCACCGCTGGCGCGTGAAGAGGCCGCGCTGATGGTGGTGCTGGACCTGTCGGCGGCGATGGACGCGGTGGACCTGGCGCCGAGCCGGCTGGCGCGTGCACGCCTCAAACTGCAGCATTTGCTGCGGCAGCGCGGCGACGCACCGACCGGGCTGATCGTGTATGCCGGCAGTGCCCACCTGGTGCTGCCCCCCGCACAGGACCGCCAGCTGCTGTCCACTTACCTGGACGCCTTATCCACTGCGCTGATGCCCGATGCAGGTGCGAGCCGCCCGGCCGCTGCACTGCGGCTGGCACACAGCTGGCTGGATCGCGCCGCCGTGCCCGGCACCGTGCTGTTCCTGACCGCAGACTGGCCGTCCAGCGAACTCGCCGCCGTGCGTGCGCAAGCCGAATCACGTCACGGCCTGGTGGTGTGGGCAATCGGCACGGTGGAGGGTGGCCCGATCCGCGACGCCAGTGACCGTGATGCGGGCGACAGTCAGCGCCAGGCGCGCGTAGCCCGTCTGGACGTCGCTGGCTTGAGCGCGCTGCGCGATCAAGCGGATGCCGCCCTGGTGACAGTGAGCCAGGACGACAGCGACGTCGACCGCGTGCAGGCCTTGATCGCACAACACCGTGCCGCCGCTGCCACGCAAGACTCCAGCCTGCGCTGGCGCGACCAGGGAGTGGGCTGGATCTGGCCCGGGCTGCTTGCCGTGCTGATGTCGTTCCGACGGGGCTGGGTACTGCGCTGGCCGCTTGCCTGCGCGCCGCTGCTGGCGGCCGGCCTGGCCTTGTCGCTGCTGACGGCTGCTGTGCCCGCCCTCGCCCAGGACACCCCCCCCGTCCCGCCACAATCCCTCTGCCAGCGCTTCATCGGCTGGTGGCTGACGCCCGACCAGCAGGGCCGCTGGTGGCTGGAGCGCAACGCGCCCGAGCGCGCCGCCGCGCATTTCGACGATCCACTGTGGCGCGGTGCAGCCCATGCCCGTACGCAACAATGGCAGGCTGCCGCCGACGCCTTTGCCCGCAGCGACTCGGCCGCCGGCTGGTTCAACCAGGCCCAGATGCTGGCTCGGCTCGGTCGCTACGCCGACGCCGTTGCCGCCTATGACGAAGCGCTCGCACGCGCACCGGGTTGGCCCGAAGCATTGGCCGACCAGGCGCGGGTACGCAGCCTGATACCCGCTGAAGCGGAGCCTGCTCCCGGCGAACCCTCCGCCACGCCCGGCGAGGGCGATGCCAGCCCAGCACCGCGCGAGCATCAAGCCCGCCCATTGTCTGAAAGCGAAGTGGCCGAACTGTGGCTGCAGCGCCTCGACACCAGCCCAGCCGGCTTTCTGCGCCGCAAGTTCGCGCTCGAAGCTCAGGCGCAGCCCATGAAAGCCCTGCCCCCTTCAGTTCAGACTCAAGCTCCACAATGACGCCCGCCCGCCTCGAATCGATCGACCTGCACCGGCGCAAAACACTGCGCATTGCCGCCGTCGCCGGCCTGATCCCGCTTGGCCTGCTTGGCGGCCCGCAGGGCTTGTGTCTGGCACAAGCCGAAACGGCAGGCTCGCCCCAGCCCAGGGTGCGCGTGCGCTGGGGCGTCGATGGCAACCACGATGGCGACGGCGCTGGAGAGCGCGGCAGCGACACCCCGAGCTTGGCGTTGAGCGATACCGTCATCGTGCGCCTGGAAGTGTGGGTGTCCACCTGGTTTCTGGCGCCAATCGACTTCCCCGCCACCCTGGCCACCGACACCGCCCTCAGCGAGCAGGTCGGCGGCTCGCCCCAATCCGCTTTTGAAGAGCTGGCCGACCAGCGCTGGACCGGTCTGATCCATCGCTACCGGGTACAGCCGCTGCAGCCGGGCGAGGTGACGCTCGACCTTGCCGCCCCCCTCGAAATACTGCCCGGACGCGGCGAGGGCCAGCCGCAACAGGTGCGCCCGCCCGAGCCGTTGCGGCTGGCGGTGCGAGTACCGACCGGCGCCGAAGGACTGCAACCCTTTGTTGCTGCGCGCCGGCTTGAGCTGCACCAGCAGTGGCAGCCGGACATCACCCCGGAGGCGCGTTGGCAGGTGGGCGATGCCATTCGGCGCGACATCGAACTGAACACCGACAGTAGCTCGCCCCTGCTGCCCGCACCCAATTTCGGCTCGCCCGCGGGAGTCGAGCCAAGGGTTCATGCCAGCACCCGCAAACCGCAGCAAGCCGGGACACAGCCCCTGGCTCAGACCAGCGCCAACCCGCCCCCTTCCCTAAGCATCCAACACAGCGCCACTTACGTGCTGCAGACGGCCGGCACCGTGGAACTGCCGGCCATCGAGATCGGCTGGTGGGATATCGAGCAAGCTCGGGTGCGTGTGAGCCGGCTGCCTGGCCTCACCCTGAAAGTGGAGTCTGCCGCTGCCCGCCCCGATCCTTTTTCGTCCGAGACCGCACTGTCCACCGTACCGGCGACTGAAGCCGGCAAGCCGTCGCCGCCCCTCTCGCCCTTCAGCTCGACACCAAGCGCAAGCGCCTGGTCCTGGGGCATCGCGTCCATGCTGGGCCTCGCCCTCGCAAGCTGGGGCTGGCGCCGGCGCAAGGCCGCACGTGAAGCTGCGCTATATCGATTGCAGCAGTGGGGCGTTGAGGAGTTGCGCACACGCTGGCACCTGCGCCGGGCCTGCTTGCGGGACGATCCGGCAGCGGCGCAACACGCTCTGGCCATCTGGCTTTGGCAGCTCCCCGCCGCAAGGCGTGAGGCGATTCATGCCGACAAGGCATGCACCGCGGCCATCGACGCGTTGGAGCGCTACCTCCATGGCCCACCTGCCTCCTTCACAGCAAGCGGGTGGACGGGACGCGGCCTGTGGCAGGCTTTGCGGCAGGCCTTGCAAGACAGCCCGACGAGCCGAGCGCGAAAGCGCAACCGCCACACGCAGCTACCTCGTCTGAGCCCCTGAGCGCCGCAACATGTCGGCGACCCAGTCAGCAGCATCTATCGGAGTGACCCCATGAGTGCCTCCACCAGAGTCTTCACGATCTAGCCGAGGTTTCGCGATAAACGTGGTCCGATCCATGCGACGCCCTTCTCGAACAGCCGATCAGACGAAGAAAACGCCAGGAGACTGAACGCATGGCCCTGATAAAACGAATTGCCCTCGGCCTTGCAGTGCTTGTGGCGTTGGTAATGACAATCGGCGTCGTGATGCTGCAGGATCGGCCTGCAGAAGCTGCGGTTGGCGAGCGAGTACGGATCTCCGGCCCTGCGGGCGATCTGGTCTACCACCGACTTGGATCGGGCGAAGCTGTCGTGCTGGTGCCAAGCTTTGCGCGCTCGGCGGCGGACTTCAACGCACTGGCACGCGCATTGGCTGAAGCCGGATATCGCACCCTGGCAATCCAGCCGCGCGGCATCGAAGGCTCGTCGTTCGGTGGGTTTGATCCGAGCCTGCGTGATTACGCTGCCGACATTGCCGCCATCCTCAAGGCAGAAGGCGTGCTCAGCGCGAGGGCCATCGTGGGCCACGCTTACGGCAATCGCGTAGCGCGGGTATTCGCGGTGTACTACCCCGACAGAGTGGAAAAACTCGTCCTGCTCGCCGCGGGCGGCGGCAAACCGCCCTCGCCGGAAATCAATGCAGCGATTCGCAAGGGGATATTCGGGTTTTCGGATGAGGAGCGCGAAAAGGCCATCGCATTGGCCTTCTTCGCTGACGGCACGGTTCCGCCATCATGGCTGCGTGGATGGTATCCGCTCGCTGCGCTGCATCAGGCGCGCGCGACGACCGCGCAAGCCTATTCAAGCTGGAGCCATGGCGGCGATACGCCGATGCTGATCCTGCAGCCGACCGAAGACAAACCGGCTCCACCCGCCGATGCGCAAGCGCTTGCGGCCCAGCTGGGGGCGAGGGTCGAGTTCCTTCTCGTGCCACGGGCCGGACATGCGCTATTGCCGGAACAGCCGGAAGCCGTCGCCAAGCAGATTTGGAGCTATCTGCGCGTCAAGGGGAACGAGCAGTAAGAGCCTCGCTGCTTCGATTCCGCCAGAGCAGCGAGGCTCAGTGCCGTCGCTCAGGGCCGCCGATGCGTCACCCGGGTCAATATGCAGACCGAAGCGGCGTCATCAATCCGCTCACCCAGCTCTCCAGGAAGCGAGTCCCACACCGATTGCTCGCCAAAGGCGGCAGCAACCGCATCAACAGACGCATACCAAGCCTCCACCACCAGATCATATTCATAGCCGCTCGGACGCACCCCGTCGACCCGGTTGCTGACCAGGCGCTGGGCCTGCGCCCAGGCCGAGGTGAAAGGCGGCGCAAAAACGGCTTCGTCCAGCGCTCCGGCAACGCTGGGCTTCAGGAATAACTGCACGCAGATGTCCGTCTGCGCGCCATCCACGATCACCGTCTCGCGCGCGGTAAGCGCGAAGTTGCGCACATAGGTGGAGAACACCCGCGGTTCGTCGGGCCGCATGATGCGCAGCGTTTCGGCGTCGTTCCAGATGTCGTCAGCCGACTGGCGGTCGCGCAGCGGGAGCAGGTTCACACCGTCGTAGTCGGCGGTCGCGCCCCGCGGCAGATCGGGACGTTCGAGCACGCGCGAGCACTGTGCGACCGACTTCACCCTGTCCGCGACGTTGTGACACTGGCGCCCCAGCGCCGAATGCTCACGCCAGGCTTGCGGGAAGTCCTCGGCTGCCAGCGCTGGGTTGCGGCGGGCGAGATAGATCATCTTCCATTGACTCATTGCACACCCGCTGCAGCTCGAGGCCTGACAAAAGCTGCCGGCACTGCGGCCGCGGCCTCGTATTCCTCTTTCATCCGCGCCACCAGCTCAGCCACGGTCAGCACGTCGTCGATGCTGCCGATGCCCTGCCCGGCGGACCAGACATCCTTCCACGCCTTGGGCTTGGCCTCGGTGGTGGCGAACAGGTCTATCTTGCCGTCATCCTGACTGCCCGACAGGGTGTCGGGGTCGATGCCTGCCGCGCGCACGCTGTTCTTCAGGTAGTTGGCCCAGATGCCGCTGAATACCGGCGTATAGACGATGTCTGCCACCGCGTCGGCCACGATCATGGCCTTGTGACGCGGGTCTGCGGTAGCCTCGCGGGTGGCGATGAAGCGTGTGCCCATGTAGCCGAGATCGGCGCCCAAGACTTCGGCGGCGCGCAGGCTGCGGCCGTCCGACAAGGCGCCCGCCAGTACCAGCGGCCCGTCCCAGAACCTGCGCACCTCTGCGACCAGGGCAAAAGGCGACAGCGTGCCGCCATGGCCGCCTGCACCGGCGCACACCAGGATCAGCCCATCAACGCCGGCGGCCGCAGCCTTGCGCGCATGCTCGACGCTGATGACGTCGTGAAAAACCAGCCCGCCATAGGCATGCACGCGCTCGACGACCGCATCCGGACGCCCCACCGAGGTGATGACGAAGGGCACCTGGTGCGCGACCACGCAGTCGAGATCCGCATCGCGGCGCGGATTGGACTTGTGTAGGATCAGGTTGGCACCGAAAGGTGCAGCAGGGCTGTCGGGGTGCTGCGCGTCCCAGTCGGCCAGTTCGACCTTGAGACGCTCGAGCCACTGCTCGAGCAGTTCGGGCGTGCGCGCATTGAGCGTCGGAAAGCTGCCGGCCACGCCAGCCTTGCACTGGGCCAGCACCAGTTCCAGGCCGCTGGCCAGGAACATCGGCGAACCGATCAGGGGCAGCGCGAGCCGCCCTTTGAACAACGCTGGAACGGGCATTCCGTCACCTCCACAAGCAGATTTCAAACCGCGAAAAAACAGCGGCGGACCTCATTGGGTCCGCCGCCAAACATGTGCGACCACGTCAGGCTCAGCCTCGCGGCATGCCCAACCCACGCTCGGAAATGATGTTGAGCTGGATCTCGTTGGTGCCGGCATAGATGGTGTCGGCACGCGAGAAGAAAAACACCTGCTGCAAGCGCCGCACCGCCGCCTCGTCGGAGCGCACGTCACCCGCCACGCCGATGACGTCCATCGCCAGCTGGCCGAGCTCACGGTGCCAGTTCGACCAGGCGTATTTGTAGATCAGTGCCTCGGGGCGCACCTTGGTCGAGCCAGTGTCGTCCTCCAGCATGCGCAAGCCGTTGTAGCGCAGGCCTTGCAGGCCGATCCAGGCGTCAGCGATGCGCTGGCGGATCGCCGGATTTTTTGCCGCGCCATTGGCGCGCGCCACTTCGAGGAGCAAGTCCAGCTCATGGCTGAAGTGCATCTGCTGACCGAGCGTGGACACCCCGCGCTCAAAGCCGAGCAGCGCCATCGCCACCTTCCAGCCCTCGCCTGGCTTGCCGACGATGCAGTCGGCCTCGGCCACCGCGCCGTCGAAGAACACCGAGTTGAACTCGGCCTCGCCGGTCAGCTGACGGATGGGGTGGATCTCGATGCCCGGCTGGTCGAGCGGCATCAGCAGGAAGCTCAAGCCCTCGCGCCCGATCGAGCCAGGCGTGCTGCGGGCGATGACGAAAATCCATTCGGATTCATGCGCCAGCGAGGTCCATACCTTCTGCCCCTGCACGCGCCAGCGCCCGTCCTCGTCCTGCCAGCAGCGCGTGGTGATCGCGGCCAGGTCGGAGCCGGCACCCGGTTCGGAATAGCCCTGCGCCCAGTATTCGCGACCTTCGCGGATGCCGGGCAGGAAGCGACGCTGCTGCTCGGGCGTGCCCAGTGCGATCAAAGTCGGTGCCATCAGCGTCTCGCCGATGTGGCCCATGCGCCCCGGACCGCCGGCGCGCACGTACTCTTCATGGAAGGCGAGCTGCAGTGACAGCGGCAGGTCGCGCCCGCCGTGCTCTTTCGGCCAGCCCAGGCCAACCCAGCCGCCGCCGGCCATTTCCTGCTCCCACTGCTTGCGCAGCGCGGGATAGGCTTCCTCGTCACCCGGCCCGCCACGGTGCTTCAGGCAGGCGAAGCGGCCGACGAGGTGGGTCGCCATCCAGTCGGCGACTTCCTTGCGAAATTCCTGTTCGTTCATGCTCATCCGTCCTCTCAGGTCGCGCTCAGGCTACATCCAGCAGCTGTGCTGCCAGCGTCTCGCGCCAGGCGCTGGTCGCGCCGAACCACTGGCTGGCCCACTGGGCACGCTTGAAATGCAGTTGCGGATCGTATTCCCAGGTAAAGCCCACGCCGCCGTGCAGCTGGATGGCCTCCTGTGCGCAATAGCGGTAAGCCTCAGTGGCGAGCACGCGGGCGGCAGTCACTTCTGCGACCAGAGCGGCATCGTCCAGGGACTCGCCGCCAGCTGCCACGCGTGCCGCCACGCCACGCACCGTGGAGCGCGCGGTTTCCATGCGCACCATCATCTCGGCAACGCGGTGCTTGACCGCCTGGAAGGTCGCCACCGGACGGCCAAACTGCACCCGTTCCTTGGTGTAATCGACCGCAAGCTGCAAACACTGCGCCGCACCGCCGACCTGCTCGGCGGCCAGTTGCAGGGCGGCCAACACGCAGGTGCGGGCCAGTCCGGCCAGCACCTTCGCCGGATCATCGACGCGTGCCTCTGCACCCAGCCGAACGTCGTCGAAGCGCCAGCGCGCCTGCGGCCGGGTCAGGTCCCATACTTCGAGTGGCGTGCGTTCGATCCCGGCCGCATTGGCCTGGATTTCGAACAAACCAACACCACCCTCGCCTTCCAGTCGCGCCGCCACATAGGCGACCTCGATCAACCCATCATCAAGCACCTGTGCGGCGTCGCCGTGCACCCGCCAGCCCTCGCCGTCGCGGCGCGCTTGCAGCGTGAGCGTCGCCGGGTCCGCATCCAGCCCAGGACCAAGAATCAGCGTCGCGCCTTGCTCGCCGTAGGCCAGCGCCGGCAGGCAGCGCTGTTGCGCCTCGGCGGTACCCGCCTGCAGCAAGGCCGTTTGCGCCAGCACCACGGTGGAAAAGAAAGGCGTGCGCACCAGGCGGCGCCCCATCTCTTCCATCAGCAGGGCCAGTTCGACCTGCCCCAGTCCCAGACCGTCGAGTTCTTCGGGCACCTGTACGGCTGCCCAGCCCAGCTCGACGATGCGGGCCCAGAGCCCGGCATCGCCTTCCGTTTCCTTGCGCGCGTTGCCCTGCTCCGCAAGAAAATCGGCGGCCGTTTCCTGCAGCGCGCGCTGTTCGTCGGAAAGCGTCAGATTCATCACAGCACCTCGAACAGGCCCGCTGCGCCCATGCCGCCGCCGATGCACATCGACACCACGACGTAACGCACGCCACGACGACGGCCCTCGATCAGCGCGTGACCAACCATGCGCGCACCCGACATGCCGAAGGGGTGACCGATGGAAATGGCGCCGCCATTGACGTTGAGACGGTCATTGGGGATGCCGAGCTTGTCGCGGCTGTAAAGCACCTGGCAGGCAAAGGCTTCGTTGATTTCCCACAGGCCAATGTCGCTGACCTTGAGGCCTTGCTGGTCGAGCAGTTTGGGAATGGCGAACACCGGGCCGATACCCATCTCTTCCGGCGCGCAACCGGCGACTGCGATACCGCGATAGATGCCCAGCGGCGCGATGCCGCGGCGCTTGGCTTCATCATGGCTCATCAGCAGCGCGGCCGAGGCCCCGTCAGAGAACTGCGAGGCATTGCCGGCGGTGATGAATTCGCCCTGCTTCACCCACTGCCCGTCCTTGAACACCGGCTGCAGCTTGGTCAGATCTTCGAGCTTGGTCGAGGGGCGGTTGCACTCGTCGCGGTTGGCGATCACGTCTTCGTGGCCAGCGGGCTTGCCTTCCTTGTCGAACAGCAGCTTCTTCGCCGCCAGCGGCACGATCTCGTCGTCGAACAGGCCGGCGGCCTGGGCAGCGGCGGTGCGCTGCTGGCTCTGCAGCGAGTACGCGTCCTGGTCGGCACGCGAGATGCCGTAGCGGCTGGACACGATCTCGGCGGTTTCCAGCATCGGGATGTAGGCCGCGGGCACGATCGCCTTCACCGCCTCGGACTGCGAGCGGTAGGCGTTCTTGTACTTGTTCTGCGTCAGCGACAGTGATTCAACGCCGCCGCCGATGGCGATCTTCATCTCGCCGGTGATGATGCTCTTGGCGGCAAGGCCGATCGTCATCAGGCCGGAAGCGCACATGCGATCCAGCGCCATGCCCGGCACCGTGTCCGGCAAACCGCCGGTGTAAGCGCACAGACGGCCGATGTTGTAAGCCTGGGTGCCCTGCTGCACGGCGGCGCCCATGATCACGTCCTCAACCGCACCGGGCTCGATGCCGGCACGCTCAACCACAGCGCGCACCACATGGCCGCCCAGCACCGGCGCTTCGGTGTCGTTGAAGGAACCGCGGAAGGACTTGGTCAGCGCGGTACGCGCAGTGGAAACGATGACGGCTTCGATCATGAAGAGGCTCTCTGTAAAATTCAGTCGTT
>DAORUJ010000020.1:0-33143 GCA_035433105.1 Thauera sp. | reverse complement strand
CTGGCCGAGGCGCTCAATACGCCTGGGCCCTGCCTGATCCACGCGACGATCGATCGCGAGCAATTCGTCTATCCCATGGTGCCGCCGGGCGGCGCCAACACCGAAATGATCGGAGGCTGATTATGATCGAACAGGTCGCCGACCCGCTGCCGCAAACAAGTTGCGCCAAGGTCATCCTCGAGCTGGAGGTGAACAACCACCCCGGCGTGATGAGTCACATCTGCAATCTCTTTGCGCGGCGTGCCTTCAACGTTGAAGGCATCCTGTGCATGCCGGTAGCCGACGGCTCGCGCTCGCGTATCTGGCTGCTGGTCTGTGACGACTCCCGGCTGGAGCAGATGGTTCGCCAGGTCGAAAAGCTGGAGGATGTTCTCGCCGTACGTCGCCATGGCGCCGAGCACGAGGTGTTCGAGCGTCTGGAGGACTTCTTCCGCTGAGCGCCGCGGCGCTCCGAGTCCGCGGCGCCCTGTGCGCCGTGGTCGGAGGGGATGGGGCGCATGCTAGACTTGTGCCCCATCCCCTTTTTGTTTTTGCGCGGCCGGCGAGCCTGCGCGTTCATCGCTGATCAGGCAGACCATCCATGTCCGGAAATACCGTCGGTACTCTCTTCACCGTCACCTCTTTTGGCGAATCGCATGGTCCGGCCATCGGCTGCGTGGTTGATGGATGTCCTCCGGGACTGGCGCTGACGGCAGCCGACATTCAGATTGAACTCGACCGTCGCAAACCGGGCACTTCGCGCCATGTGACGCAGCGGCGTGAACCGGACGAAGTCGAGATCCTGTCCGGCGTGTTCGAGGGCCTCACCACGGGCACCCCGATCGCCCTGCTGATCCGCAACCAGGACCAGCGCAGCAAGGACTACGGCAACATCGCCGAGACCTTTCGCCCGGGGCACGCCGACTATACCTACTGGCAGAAATACGGCGTCCGCGATCCGCGCGGGGGGGGGCGCTCGTCTGCCCGCGAGACGGCGGTGCGTGTCGCCGCCGGTGCGATCGCCAGAAAATGGCTGAAGGAGCGTTACGGCGTGGTGATCCGCGCCTGCATGACGGCGCTGGGTCCAATCGACATTCCCTTCGTGTCGTGGGACGAGGTCGGTTGCAATCCGTTTTTTGCACCCAACGCCGACATCGTGCCGCAGCTCGAAGCCTACATGGACGAACTGCGCAAGTCGGGCGATTCGATCGGAGCGCGCATCGACGTGATCGCAAGTGGCGTGCCGGTCGGCTGGGGTGAGCCGGTCTATGGACGCATCGATGCCGACATCGCCTACGCGATGATGGGTATCAATGCGGTGAAGGGCGTCGAGATTGGCGCGGGCTTTTCCTCGGTCACCCAGCGTGGCACCGAGCACAGCGACGAAATCACGCCACAGGGCTTCCTGACGAACAACGCGGGCGGCATGCTCGGCGGCATTTCCACCGGGCAGGACATCATCGCCAGCATCGCGATCAAGCCGACATCCAGCATCCGCCTCGATCGACGCTCGATCGACCGTCAGGGCGAGCCGGTGATCGTCAACACCCATGGCCGCCATGACCCCTGCGTCGGCATTCGTGCGGCGCCAGTTGCCGAATCCATGCTGGCCCTGGTGTTGATCGACCATGCGCTGCGTCACCGTGCTCAGTGCGCCGACGTGCATACCGAAACGCCGCGTGTTGCCGGGCTGTCCCCGGAAGGTCGGCAGCGCATGCCGTCGCCGCGCTGACTGTCGCACAGCAGAACCTCACCAGGTGATGGGGGCGCAAGGGCGGGCCGGGCCTGCATGCGCTGCGCTCCCTTGCCTTCCTTGGTGTCTGGCCCCGCATCGAGCGCTGCCCCCCGCATAGAGTTCTGCGATGCTTCCCTATTGGCGCCTTTCGGCGTACTACTTCTTCTATTTCGCCTTCGTTGGGGCCTTTTCTCCATATTTCGCGCTCTACCTGCAGGCGATCTCGCTGACGGCGACCGAGATTGCGCTGCTGATGTCGCTGATGCAGTTGATGCGCATCGTCGCGCCCACCATGTGGGGCTGGCTGGCGGAGCGTCTCGGCATGCGGGTGATGATCGTGCGCCTGTCGGCGCTGATGAGCCTGCTCGGCTTCAGCGGTTTTTTTCTCAGCATCCAATTCGGCGGCCTGTTTGCGGCGATGGCCCTGATGGCCTTCTTCTGGAGTGCGGCACTGCCCTTGATCGAGGGGCTCACCTTCTCGCATCTTGGCGCCGAGGGGCATCGCTACGGCAGCATCCGGGTGTGGGGGTCAGTGGGCTTCATCGTTGCCGTGCTCGCACTCGGCCAGGTTCTGGACCGTGTCCCGGTCGAGGCCGTGCTGTGGGTTACGGCGACCATCCTGGCGGGCATTCTGGCCTGTTCCTTCACCATTCCCGAGTCGGTACCGGTGCATCTCGAGCGAGCGCCTCTCAGCCTTCGTGAAACTCTGCGCCGGCGCGAGGTGAAGGCGCTGCTGGGTGCCTGTTTCCTTATGTCGGCGGCACACGGTGGGCTCTACGTCTTCTACTCCATCTATCTGGTGGACAAGGCCTGGGACAAGGCGCTGGTGGGCTGGATGTGGGCGCTGGGCGTGATCGCCGAGATCATCGTTTTCATGTTGATGCCGCGCATCATGCGGCGCTTCGACCTGCGTTCGATCCTGGTGTTCTCCTTCGCCTGCGCGGTGCTTCGTTTCGTGCTGATTGGCTGGGGGGCAGACAGCCTCACGGTGCTGCTGTTTGCCCAGGTGCTTCATGGGGCCACCTTCGGCGCCTACCACGCCGCGGCCATCGCGATGGTGAACCTTTGGTTCCCGGGGCGCCTCCAATCGCGTGGACAGGCCTTGTATGGCAGTTTGTCCTTCGGCGCTGGCGGCATGCTGGGTGGGCTCCTGAGCGGCTACACCTGGGAAACCATCGGTCCGGAATGGACCTTTACGCTGGGGTCGGTGTTTGCGCTCCTGGGGCTAGTCTGGCTGATCCGCGGCTGGCCGCCATCCGCGTCGGTTCAGAACGCTAATTGATGAGGGATTCGGAATGAAGTCTGCCTTTGGAAGCCTGCTTGCTGCGACGCTGGTGGTCACGCTTACCGTCGCCTGCCAGAGTGTGCAGACGACGCAGGGCGGCGCCGTGGGCGTGCAGCGCACGCAACTGATGATGGTGTCGGCGCAGGACGTGGAGCAGGCGTCCACCAAGCAGTACCAGGCGCTGCTGACCGAGGCCAGAAGCAAGAATGCGCTCAATCGCGACGCTGCCACCGTGCAGCGGGTGCGCCGTATCGTGTCGCGACTGACGGCGCAGACGGGTGCTTTCCGTCCGGATGCGCCGGCGTGGCGGTGGGAGTCCAACGTGATCACGTCCGACGAACTCAACGCCTGGTGCATGGCCGGTGGCAAGATGGCGATCTACACGGGCTTGATTGACCGGCTTAAGCTCACTGATGACGAGATCGCTGCGGTCATGGGCCACGAGATTGCGCATGCCTTGCGTGAGCACGCGCGCGAACGGGTATCGAAGTCGATGGCGACGGGGCTGGGCATCTCGATGGCGGGCGCCTTGCTGGGCGTCGGGCAGATTGGCCAGGATCTGATGGGTTCATTGGCAAAAGTGACGTTCGAACTGCCCAATTCGCGCGAGCACGAGTCCGAGGCCGATCGCATGGGCGTGGAGCTTGCCGCGCGTGCTGGCTACGATCCGCGTGCGGCCGTCACCCTGTGGAACAAGATGGCTGCGCAGTCGGCCGGTGCGCCGCCGCAATGGCTGTCCACCCATCCCTCGCACGCCAATCGCCAGCGCGATCTTGCCGAGTACGCGGCGCGGGTGATGCCGCTGTACCAGGGTGTGCGACGCTGAGCCTTCGTGGCAGGCGGTGCCGCTTATGGGCAGTTTTCATTGCTTTGTGGAATAATCGATTCCTTTTTTAGTGCGGATTACACGGGATGGCAGCTCAAACCCTGTACGAAAAGCTATGGTCCAGCCACGTCGTTCATGAAGAAGCCGACGGCACGGCCTTGATCTACATCGATCGCCATCTGGTGCACGAAGTCACCAGTCCGCAGGCCTTCGAGGGGCTGAAGCTGGCCGGGCGCAAGCCGTGGCGCATCAGCTCGATCGTTGCCACTGCGGATCACAACACCCCGACCGACCATTGGGAGTTAGGCATCCAGGATCCCGTGTCGCGCCAGCAGGTCGAGACGCTCGATGCCAACATTCGGGAAGTCGGCTCGCTTGCATACTTTCCGTTCAAGGACGAGCGCCAGGGCATCGTGCACGTCATCGGACCCGAAAATGGCGTCACGCTGCCGGGCATGACCGTGGTCTGTGGCGATTCGCACACGTCCACGCATGGTGCGTTTGGCTGCCTTGCGCACGGCATCGGTACCTCCGAAGTCGAACATGTGATGGCGACGCAGTGCCTGCTGCAGAAAAAATCGAAGACCCTGCTGGTCAGGGTCGACGGCCAGCTTGGCGCGGGCGTGACTGCCAAGGACGTCGTGCTCGCCATCATTGGCAAGATCGGAACGGCGGGCGGCACCGGTTATGCGATCGAGTTCGGCGGCAGCGCTATCCGGACGCTGTCAATGGAAGGCCGAATGACGATCTGCAACATGGCAATTGAAGCGGGCGCGCGTGCCGGCATGATTGGTGTGGATGAAACCACCATCGCCTATCTCAAGGGGCGCCCGTTCTCGCCCAAGGGCGAGACCTGGGATCAGGCCGTGGCCTACTGGCGCACGCTCAAGAGCGATGAGGGTGCGCAGTTCGACCGGGTCGTCGAACTGAAAGCCGAGGACATTCAGCCGCAGGTCACCTGGGGCACCTCGCCCGAGATGGTGACGACGGTCGATGGCTGTGTGCCCGATCCGGCGGCGGTGGCCGATCCGGTGCGTCGTGAAGGCATCGAGCGCGCGCTCAAGTACATGGGCCTGGAGCCGAACACGCCGATGACCGACATCGAGGTCGATCAGGTCTTCATCGGCTCATGCACCAACTCGCGCATCGAGGATCTGCGCGAGGCGGCTGCCGTGGCGAAGGGGCGCAAGAAGGCCGCCAACGTGAAGCGCGTGCTTGTGGTGCCGGGCTCGGGGCTGGTCAAGCGCCAGGCCGAGGAAGAGGGGCTGCACGAGATATTCATCGAGGCGGACTTCGAATGGCGCGAGCCGGGCTGTTCAATGTGCCTGGCGATGAATGCCGATCGTCTCGAGCCGGGCGAGCGCTGCGCCTCGACCTCGAATCGCAACTTCGAAGGTCGTCAGGGTACGGGCGGCCGTACCCACCTCGTCAGTCCGGCGATGGCTGCGGCAGCTGCGGTTACAGGCCGCTTCACCGACGTCCGCAAGCTGACCTGATCCGGGTCATTCACCAACGGGAGAATGCAATGAGCAAACTTGCACTGATCGCCGCCGTGCTGGTCGCCGGTTACGCCTCCATGGCGTGTAACACGGTGCAGGGCGTCGGCAAGGACATCGAAAGGGGTGGCGAAGCCATCCAGAGGGCAGTCAAGTAATGAAGTCGTTTACCACGCTGGATGGCCTGGTCGCACCGCTCGACCGCGCCAATGTCGACACCGACGCGATCATCCCCAAGCAATTCCTGAAGTCGATCAAACGCAGCGGCTTCGGCCCGAACGCGTTTGATGAATGGCGCTACCTCGATGTCGGCGAGCCCGGCCGGGACAACAGCGCGCGTCCGCTCAATCCTGATTTTGTCCTCAATCAGCCGCGTTATCAGGGAGCGCAGATTCTGCTGACGCGTGACAACTTCGGTTGCGGTAGCTCGCGCGAACATGCTCCCTGGGCGCTCGAGGACTACGGCTTTCGCGTGTTGATCGGACCGAGCTTCGCCGACATCTTCTTCAGCAACAGCTTCAAGAACGGCCTGCTGCCGATCAGGCTGGATACAGCCGAAGTCGACGAACTGTTCCGCCAGTGCGACGCGAACGAGGGCTATCGCCTGGTCGTCGACCTGGCCGCGCAGACCGTTACCCGCCCGGATGGGAAATCGAACCGTTTCGACATCGACCCCTTCCGCAAGGAGTGCCTGCTCAACGGCTGGGACGACATCGGCCTGACCCTGCGTCACGCCGACAAGATCCGTGCCTTTGAAGACACGCGCCGCGCCGAGCACCCCTATTATTTTGCCTGAGCCTGCTTTGGCTGAAGCCGCAGGGTTCCCAGAACCAAGGAAAACGATTCGATGAAGATTTGCGTGCTGCCGGGTGACGGCATCGGTCCCGAGATCATGGCGCAAGCCGTGCGTGTGCTGAAGGCGCTCGATCTCAAGCTGGAGATGGAAGAGGCCTTGCTTGGTGGTTGTGCAGTGGATGCTACCGGCACCCCCTATCCCGAGGCGACGCAGAAGCTTGCGCGTCAGGCTGACGCGCTGCTGCTGGGTGCGGTTGGTGGCCCCAAGTGGGACGCACTGCCGCGTGAGCAGCGACCCGAGCGCGGCCTGCTTGGCATTCGCAAGGACCTTGGTCTGTTTGCCAACCTGCGCCCGGCCATCCTGTATCCGGAACTGGCCAACGCCTCCTCGCTGAAGCCCGAAATCGTCTCCGGTCTCGACATCCTGATCGTGCGCGAACTGACCGGCGACATCTACTTTGGTCAGCCGCGCGGCATCGAGCTGCGTGAGGTCGAGGGCAAGCAGCAGCGTGTGGGCTGGAACACGATGATCTACGCCGAGTACGAAATTCGACGCATTCTCAAGGTGGCGTTCGAGGCGGCGCAGAAGCGCGGCAAGAAGCTGTGCTCGGTGGACAAGATGAACGTGCTCGAATGCACCCAGCTATGGCGAGACATTGCCGAGGAGGTCGCCAAGGACTACCCGGACGTCGAGCTCAGCCACATGTTGGTCGACAACGCCGCGATGCAGTTGGTGCGCGCGCCCAAGCAGTTTGACGTGATGGTCACCGGCAACATGTTCGGCGACATTCTGTCGGACGAGGCCTCGATGCTTACCGGCTCGATCGGCATGTTGCCGTCAGCTTCGCTCGACGCCAACAACAAGGGTCTGTACGAGCCTTCGCACGGTTCGGCGCCCGACATTGCCGGCAAGAATCTGGCCAACCCGCTTGCCACCATTCTGTCGGCGGCGATGATGCTGCGCTATACCTTCAACAAGGAAGAGGCCGCGCAGCGCGTCGAGAACGCGGTCAAGAAGGTGCTGGCACAGGGCTATCGCACTGGCGATATCCATGAGCCGGGGACCAGTCGGGTTGGTACCCGCGAGATGGGCGACGCGGTGCTTGCAGCGCTTTGAGAGCCCGCGGCATCGGGCAGGTTTTTGCAGAACGTTTTTTTTGAGAGTAATGAACATGAATCGAGTCGGTCTGGTTGGCTGGCGTGGCATGGTCGGTTCCGTGCTGATGCAGCGCATGGTGGAAGAGGGTGACTTCGCCTTCATCGAGCCGGTGTATTTCTCCACCTCGAATGCGGGTGGGAAGGCGCCGTCGTTTGGCGGCAAGGACGCGGCTGAGCCGCTGCAGGACGCGACGAACATCGACGCGCTGAAGGCATGCGACATCGTCATCACCTGCCAGGGCGGCGACTACACCAAGGAAGTCTTCCCCAGGCTGCGTGCCACGGGCTGGAACGGGCACTGGATTGATGCCGCCTCCGCGTTGCGCATGAACGATGACGCCGTGATCATTCTTGATCCGGTCAACCGTAACGTCATCGACGCCGCACTGGCCAAGGGCGGCCGCAACTGGATTGGCGGCAACTGCACCGTATCGTTGATGCTGATGGGCCTGGGTGGTTTGTTCAGGCACGGTCTGGTCGAGTGGATCTCGGCGATGACCTACCAGGCGGCCTCGGGTGCCGGCGCGCAGAACATGCGTGAGCTGATCAGTCAGATGGGCGTGATCCATGGCTCGGTGAAGGATCTGCTGGCCGATCCGGGGTCGGCCATCCTCGAGATCGATCGCAAGGTCGCCGAGACCATTCGATCGGACGGTTTCCCAAAGAAGAATTTCCGCAATACGCCGCTCGCCGGCAGCCTGATCCCATGGATCGATGTGCCGGTCGAGCATGGCCAGAGCAAGGAAGAATGGAAAGGGGGTGCCGAGTGCAACAAGATTCTCGGCAACCCAGCTTTCCGTAGCGCCGGTTCGATCCCGATCGACGGTCTGTGCGTACGTATCGGTGCGATGCGTTGTCATTCTCAGGCGCTGACCATCAAGCTCACCAAGGATGCGCCGCTCGACGAGGTCAGCGACATCATCGCCAGCGCCAACGAATGGGTGACGGTGGTGCCGAACGAACGTGAGATCAGCGAGCGCGAACTGACGCCCACGGCCGTAACCGGCACGCTGGCGGTTCCGGTTGGCCGTCTGCACAAGATGGCGATGGGTCCGGAGTATCTTGGCGCCTTCACCGTCGGCGACCAACTGCTATGGGGGGCGGCCGAGCCGCTGCGCCGCATGTTGCGCATTTTGCTTGAGCGTTAAGCAGGAGCCTTGTTTGCCGTTGAAGGGGGCCATTGGCCCCCTTCGTGTTGTGTGGCTGATGGGCTTTACGTTACTAATTCACGACCAAGCACCGCGAATCCAAGTGGATTGCTGCGGCTAGCCCTGGAAAATGCTAGATTCCTAAGTCAATAACGATGCTTTTCGACAGAAGGGCTCGGTACTCGGGGGAACAGCAGTTTGAAGACCACGATGAAAACCTCGCTCAAGGCATCCCTGATCGCGCTGGCGATCGCTTCGATTCCGCTGGGTTCCCAGGCGGCAGGTCTTGGACAGATCAATGTCTTCAGCGGGCTGGGGCAGCCGCTGCGCGCAGAAATCCAGGTCAATGCCACGCCGCAGGAGCTGCAGTCGCTGATGGCGAGCATGGGTTCTGCCGACGCGTTCCGCCGGGCAAACATTGCCTATTCGGCAGCCGCCGCGGCAATCCGGGTCAGTGTTGATGCGCGCGCCTCGCGCCCGGTCATTCGCTTGTCCAGCGATCGCCCGATCAATGATCCCTTCGTGGATCTCCTGGTCGAGCTCAACTGGGCGAACGGGCGCATCGCGCGTGAATATACCTTCCTGCTCGATCCCGTCGATCTGGCTGCCGCGCGGCCGCTGGCAGCCGCAGTTAATGCACCGGCTGCGCCGCTTGCGCGGCCGCAGGCTCCCTTGGCTGCGCGAGCCGCGCTCGCGCCTCGCGCAGCTCCTCAGGCGTACACCGTGCGCCGTGGCGACACCCTTAACCGTATCGCCACGGCCAATCTGGCGCCCGGGGTGACGCTCGATCAGATGCTGGTTGCGCTGTACCGGGCCAATCGCGATGCCTTTGATGGCCAGAACATCAACCGCTTGCGTGCGGGTGAGGTGCTTGCCATTCCGGCTGCGGATGCGGCACGCGGTATCGATGTGACAGAGGCCAGGCGCGAGATTCGCGCGCAGTCGGCTGATTTCGATGCCTATCGCCGCGAGCTGGCGACGGCGACGGCGCGCCGTGCGCCAACGCCGCAGATTGCGGTTGAGCAGCAGAGCGCTGGCCGCATCGTGCCCCGTGTCGAGGAGTCACAGGCGCCTGCAGACGCGGGTGATCAGGTCAGGGTTTCCCGCAGCCAGCCCGAAGCGACTGTCGCTGCGGCTGATCCCGGCGATCGGCTGCAGGCGCTCGAGGAAGAACTGGCTGCACGCGAGAAGGCGCTCGAGGAGGCGACGGCCAGGCTTGCGCAGCTGGAGGCGAGCGTCCGTGACATGCAGAAATTGCTCGAGGTGCGCAGCGGTACGCTGGCTCAGTTGCAGCAACAGGCGCCGGCGACGGAGGCTTCAACCCCGGCTCCGTCCTCGACTGCGCCTGCTGCCTCCGCGACACCAGCGGCGGTGGTGCAAGCACCGGAGCCGATGCCTGCCCCCCCGCCCGAGGCTCCAGCGGCGGCGTCTGCAACGGAAGCCGCTGCCCCGCCTGCGATGGCGCCAGCAGCGACCGAAGCGGCGAGCGTCGCAGAGCCAGAGGCGGCGCCGCCCAAGCGCGCAGTTCGCCGACCCCCTCCGCCCCCGCTTCCGTCCGAGCCGACCCTGGTGGAGTCGATGATGGGGGATACGGCCGTCGTTGCCGGCGGTGCTGGCGTTCTGGCGCTGCTGTTGGCGTATCTCGGCATCAAGCTGCGGCAGCGTCGCAAGCAGCAGCCGGCCGAGGGTGAGAGCTTGCTTGGTCCTGACGGACGGGGTGTGTTTGCCTCGACTGGCGGCCAGAGTGTGGACACCGGTGCCAGCAGCATCTTGCAAACAGATTTCAGCCAGGCAAGCCTGTCCGCGATCGATGCCGACGAGGGTGTCGATCCGGTGGCCGAGGCGGATGTCTACATCGCTTATGGAAGAGATGCCCAGGCCGAGGAAATCCTGCACGACGCCCTCAAGGCCGATCCGACGCGCGGCGCGATTTACCTCAAACTGCTTGAAATCTGCTCGCAGCGGCGTGATTTGCGTCAGTTTGAAACGGTTGCCACCGAGCTGTTTGCCCATACGAACGGGCAGGGAAGTGACTGGGAGAAGGCGGCGGCGCTGGGGCGCAAGCTCGACGCGGACAACCCCTTGTATGCCGAGGCGCGGAGCGCTGATGACGCGCTTGCGCCGCCAACTGAAATGCCGGCCGCTGCGGTCGCCAGCGTCGCGTCTGGTGCGACCGCAGGTGCGGCGGCGGCTTTCGGTGCGCAGGCGCGCGAAGCCGATGCACAAGGAGCAGCGGTTTCGCTCGATTCCGGCGCAGAGCAACCCGCCTCGCTCGCTGATCTGGACTTCACCAGTTCGGGGTCGATCGAGCCGAGTCAGTCGCAGATGCGTGACACATGGACCGTTCCGGGCGATCTGCGTCAGTTTGCCGGTGACAGTGGCGCAGGGAGCGACAGCGAACTGCCGGATATCGATCAGGCGCTTGCCGCGATCGAGGCTGCCGAAGCGCCCGACCTGGAAATCGCGACCCAGTTCGATGTCAGCGCGATCGATTTTGAGCTCGATCTCGGGGATGAAGAGGCGGCTCCGCAGGCGTTATCTCAAGAGGTGGTCGAGGTGCCGCTTCCTGACAATGGTGGCCTGACATTCGATCTTGAGATCGATGAGCCTGAAGCCCCCATTGATGCGCTGGACGTCATGCCTCAGCCCGCGCCTGAAACACTAGCGGTGCCGAAGACAGTGCCGGCTCCTGCCGCTCTGTACGATGGTGCTTCTGAAACCCTGGTTGGCGCGGGCGGAGATATCGCTGCGAGCCTCGATTTTGAGCTGCCTGATCTTGATCTGCAGGCGTCGCAGGCGGAGCGTTTCGACCTCAATCAGACCGTCCTGCATGCTGGAGGGCTGGTGGTCGACGACTCCGATGACCAGGACAGGGGTATGCAGGACGCCGACGCGGGGCTGGTCGATCAGGTCGCTGCAGGTGAGGTGCCCGTGGTGGACCTTGAGAACACGAGTTTCGACAGCAGCTTGCTGGACTTCGATTTCGACATCGATACGCCGGTGCCCCCCCCGCCCGCGGGCATGGGAGATATGGATCTGACGTCCATCGATCTCGATCTCGGCGACTTCGATGCGCCGGGTGATGATTCCGCAGCCGTGCCGCCCGCGGTCGGGGGAACGCAACCTGATGAGGCTGCGGTCCGTTTCGAGTCGGCCGAACCCGCTTTTGAGGCATCCAGCGATGAGGTGGATACCAAGCTCGAACTGGCGCGGGCCTACGACGACATGGGTGACAAGGAAGGCGCACTCGAGTTGCTCGAGGAAGTGTTGCGGGAGGGCTCTGCTGTTCAGCAGACCGCTGCCCGCGATATGATTGCACGCCTGTCCTAATCACATTTTGCGTTGCCGCTGCAGGGTTTCCGCCCTGCAGCGGCAACGCCGTTAACGCGCATGCATTCCGGATTCCTCCTGCTGTTGTGGTTCGCTGGTGTCGCGTCGGTGCAGTTTCTGCCGCCTGCTGCGCTGATCGGCGTCGTCGTTGCCGCTTTGCTGCTGGCGCTGGGGTTCGCGCAGGCAAGGGTGAGACGCCTGCTGCGGCGGGTGAGGGTGCTCATGCTGGCGATCTTCGTTCTCTTTGGCTGGTTTACGCCGGGTGAGGCCTTGTTCGCGCAATGGCCTCAGCTGTCGCCCGCGCGCGATGGGGTGACGCTGGCCCTGATTCATGGTGGGCGTCTGATCGTGGTCGTCTGTGCGGTGGCACTGTTGCTTGAGCGCCTGCCGCTCGAGCGCCTGGTGGGGGGGCTCTATAGTCTGAGCCGGCCGCTCGCACTGATCGGGCTGCAAGCGGGCGATGTTGCCCTGCGCCTGTTGTTGGTGTTGCGCTTTGTCGAGGCCTCGCCGCGAGGCCATGGTCCTACGCACTGGAAGGAATGGTTGCGTGATGACGATGGCGGCTCCGAGCTGCAACCCATCCATCTTGTGCGTGAGCGTCTAGGCGGCGTGGATGCGCTCGTCGTGATTGGTCTTTGCACGGTACTGCTGATGTGGAGCCTGTCGTGACCCGCATCGCGATGGGCGTCGAGTACGCTGGTGACGCCTTCTGTGGCTGGCAGAGCCAGGCTCATGGCCGTACGGTGCAGGATGTGCTTGAAAAGGCGCTGTCGGAAATTGCCGCCGAACCGGTGCGGCTGCATTGTGCCGGGCGCACCGACACCGGGGTGCATGCGACTGCGCAGGTGGTGCACTTCGATGCTCAGGCGTCCCGCCCGCTGACGGCCTGGGTGCGTGGTGTGAATGCGCGCTTGCCGCGAACGGTCGTCGTGCGCTGGGCCGTTCCGGTGGATACCGATTTTCACGCGCGCTTTCTCGCGACCGAACGCCAGTATCGCTACATTCTGCACAACGCACCGACGCGGCCGGCAATGCTGTCCGGACGTGTGGGCTGGTTTCATGTGCCGCTCGACGAAGTGCGCATGGCCGAGGCTGTCGCCTGCCTCGTCGGCTGGCATGATTTTTCGTCCTTTCGTGCCGCTGGCTGCCAGGCCAAGACGCCGGTGAAACTCATGCGCGAGGCGCGGGTGACCCGCCAGGGCGAATATCTGTTGTTCGATTTTCGCGCCAACGCATTCCTGCACCACATGATCCGCAATCTGGTCGGCGCGCTGGTCTATGTGGGCAAGTCGCATTACCCGGTGGGGTGGATGCGCGAGCTGCTTGAGGCGCGCGATCGCGTCCGTGCGGCGCCCACTTTCCCACCGGATGGCCTTTACCTGTGCGGCGTCAGCTACCCGTCGCGCTGGTCGCTCCCCAACGATGGGCGTATCATCGCGCTCCCTCAGCTCCCCCTTGTCTGAATGTCCCGTACCCGAATCAAGATCTGCGGTCTGACCCGGCCGCAGGACGTGCGCGCGGCTGTCGATCACGGCGCCGATGCGATCGGCTTCGTGTTCTATCCGCCGAGTCCGCGCGCGGTGAGCATTGAGCAGGCCGCCGAGCTTGTCGCCTTGCTGCCGCCTTTCGTGACGTCGGCCGGCTTGTTCGTCAATGCCGCCGAAGAGCAGATAAATGACGTCCTGGAGCACGTACCACTGCAACTTTTGCAGTTCCATGGCGACGAAGCAGAAGCCGATTGTGCCCGCTACGGCAGGCCCTGGATCAAGGCGGCGCGAATGCGGGCGGGAATCGATCTGATAGAATTCTCCTCTTTGCATCCTCGCGCGGGTGGAATCCTTCTCGACGCCTTTGTCGAGGGCTACGGTGGTGGCGGAAAGACCTTCGACTGGTCGTTGATCCCTGAGGGGTTCGGGCGGCCCCTCGTGCTTTCCGGCGGGCTCGATGCAGGCAACGTGGTCGAAGCCGTGCGACGCGTCCGCCCGTGGGCGGTCGATGTGTCGAGCGGCGTCGAGAGTGACAAGGGAATCAAGGATGTGGCGAAGATCGCCGCATTCATTGCTGGAGTTCGACATGCAGATGGCTGACACGCCTTACCCGTTTCCCGACGCAAGTGGCCATTTCGGCCCCTACGGCGGCGTATTCGTCGCCGAAACCCTGATGCCGGCCCTAGCCGAGCTGCGTGAAGCCTATGCAGCCTGCCAGGCCGACCCTGAGTTCCGTGCCGAGTTCGAGTACGAGCTCAAACACTATGTCGGTCGTCCGAGCCCGATCTATCACGCCAAGCGCTGGTCCGGGATTCTTGGTGGAGCGCAGATCTACCTTAAGCGCGAAGACCTCAACCACACCGGTGCGCACAAGGTAAACAACTGTATCGGCCAGGCGATGGTCGCGCGCCGCATGGGCAAGCCGCGCGTGATTGCCGAGACCGGCGCGGGCCAGCATGGCGTGGCGACGGCCACCGTGGCCGCGCGCTACGGTATGGAGTGCGTGGTCTACATGGGCTCGGAGGACGTCAAGCGCCAGGCCGCCAACGTCTATCGCATGAAACTGCTGGGTGCGACCGTGGTGCCGGTCGAGTCCGGCTCGAAGACACTCAAGGACGCGCTCAACGAAGCGATGCGCGACTGGGTGACCAACGTTGCCGACACCTTCTACATCATCGGCACGGTGGCCGGGCCCCATCCCTATCCAATGATGGTGCGCGACTTCCAGTCGGTAATCGGCAAGGAATGCCTTGAGCAGATGCCTGAGATGACCGGCCGCCAGCCCGACTATGTGCTTGCCTGCGTGGGCGGCGGATCCAACGCGATGGGTATCTTCCATCCCTACATTGGTGTGCCGGGGGTCAAGCTCGTTGGTGTCGAGGCGGCAGGTGACGGCATCGAGACGGGGCGCCATTCGGCTTCCCTGTCGGCCGGCCGGCCGGGTGTGCTGCACGGCAACCGCACCTACCTGCTGCAAAACGAGGACGGCCAGATCATCGAGACGCATTCGATTTCCGCCGGTCTCGACTATCCCGGTGTTGGCCCCGAGCACGCCTGGTTGAAGGATTCAGCGCTTGCAGACTATGTCTCCGTCACCGACGACGAAGCGCTCGAAGCCTTCCACAAGCTGTGTCGGCTCGAAGGCATCATCCCGGCGCTCGAGTCTGCCCATGCCCTGGCTTACGCGGCCAAGCTGGCGCCGACGCTGTCCAAGGACAAGATCCTGCTGGTCAACCTCTCCGGCCGTGGCGACAAGGATATGCATACCGTCGCCGAGCGCTCCGGCCTCCAGTTCTGAACCTGCCCCGGGCCGCCATGCGGCCCGCAGTGTGATCGAGACATGTCAAGAATCCAGACCGTTTTCCAGCGTTTGCAAGCCGACGGCCGCAAGGCGCTGATTCCCTTCGTCACCGCCGGTTTTCCCGCGCCCGAGATGACGCTGCCGCTGATGCGCGCCCTGGTCGAAGGCGGCGCCGACATCATCGAGCTCGGCGTTCCGTTCTCCGACCCGATGGCCGACGGCCCCACGATCCAGCGTGCCTCCGAACGTGCTCTGGCGCAGGGCATGAGCCTGCGCAAGGTGCTCGACATCGTCCGTGCTTTCCGCGCCGAGAATGCCGACACTCCGGTGGTGCTGATGGGCTACGCCAATCCGATCGAAGCCATGGGCGTCGAGGTGTTCGTCGCCGCCGCGCACGATGCCGGCGTGGATGGAGCGCTGGTGGTCGACTACCCGCCTGAAGAATGCGCGAGCTTCGCCCGCGCGGCGAAGGCGGCCGGGCTGGATCCGATCTTCCTGCTGGCGCCGACATCGTCGGCGCAGCGTTTTGCCGATGTGGCCGCAATCGGTAGTGGATACATCTACTACGTGTCGCTGAAGGGCGTGACCGGTAGTGGCAAGCTCGACATCGATGAAGTTGCGCGCCGCATCCCGCAGATTCGTGCCGCGGTCGGCATGCCCGTCGGCGTCGGTTTTGGCATTCGCGATGCAGACAGCGCCCAGCGCATTGGGGCGGTGGCCGATGCGGTGGTCATTGGCAGTCGCATCATCGAGGAAATCGAGCGCGGTGCGCCTGATCAGGCGGCCGCGCGCGTCAAGGCCTTCATGCGCGACATCCGCGAGGCGCTCGACGCGCTTCCGGCACAAGGAGTGAAGTCATGAGCTGGTTGCAGAAACTGCTGCCGCCCAAGATCAAGCGCAGTGACAGCGCGGTCCGCGGCAAGTCGTCGATTCCCGAAGGGCTGTGGAGCAAGTGCGGCGCCTGTGAAGCGGTGCTGTACCGTTCCGACCTCGACAGCAACCAGGGCGTCTGCCCCAAGTGCGGACATCATCATCGTCTGCGTGCCCGCCAGCGCCTCGACATGCTGCTCGACGCAGAGGGGCGCTTCGAAATCGGCGCTGAAGTTCTCCCGGTTGATGCGCTCAAGTTCAAGGATTCTCGCAAATACCCCGAGCGCCTGTCGGCGGCGACCTCGGATACCGGCGAGGCCGATGCGATGGTGGTGATGCAGGGTGCCATTCAGTCGGTGCCCGTCGTCGTGGCCTGCTTCGAATTCGAGTTCCTCGGTGGGTCGATGGGGTCGGTGGTCGGTGAGCGCTTTGTGCGTGGCGCCAAGGCCGCCTTCGAGCAACGCGTCCCCTTCATCTGCGTGACCGCTTCGGGGGGCGCCCGAATGCAGGAAGGACTGTTTTCATTGATGCAGATGGCCAAGACTACGGCCTCGATCACCCGCCTGGCCGAGCGCCGCCTGCCCTTTGTCACGGTGCTGACTGATCCGACCATGGGCGGGGTGTCGGCGAGCTTCGCCTTCATGGGTGACATTGTCGTAGCCGAACCGGGCGCCTTGATCGGCTTTGCCGGCCCGCGTGTCATCGAGCAGACCGTGCGCGAGAAGTTGCCGGAAGGCTTTCAGCGTGCCGAGTTCCTGCTCGAGAAGGGTGCCATCGACCTCATCGTCGACCGCCGCGAGATGCGTCAGGAGCTTGCCCGCCTTCTTAACCTGCTGCTGCGCCAGCCCGCCGATTCTGCCGCCTGATGGACTCAACCAATTCCGCCTTGCCCGCGACGCTTGAGAGCTGGCTGCAACTGCTCGAGCAACGTCACGCGCAGAGCATTCAGCTCGGACTTGACCGTGTGGCCGCGGTACGCACGCAGCTTGGGCCCGATCCCGATGTGGTGCTGATCACGGTCGGTGGCACCAACGGCAAGGGTTCCTGCTGTGCCATGCTCGAGGCCATCCTGCTCGCCGAGGGCTACCGCGTCGGCTGCTACACCTCGCCGCATCTGCTGCGCTACAACGAGCGTGTTCGCATCGATGGCAAGGAGGTCGGCGACGAAGCCCTGGTCGCCGGCTTCAATGCCGTCGAAGCGGCGCGTGGCGACACGCCACTGACCTACTTCGAGCATGGCACCCTGGCCGCCTGGTCGGTATTCTGCGCGACAAAGCTGGATGTGATCATTCTGGAAGTCGGCCTCGGTGGCCGCCTCGACGCGGTCAACGTGTTCGATGCCGATTGCGCGCTCGTGACCAGTGTCGCGATGGATCACATGGACTATCTCGGTGACTCCCGGGATGCGATCGGGTTCGAGAAGGCGGGGATATTTCGCGCCGGGCGACCGGCCGTGTGCGGCGATCCGCAGCCACCGGCAACGCTGCTTGCCCACGCCGAGTCCATCGGTGCGCCATTGTGGGTCAGTGGCCGCGATTTCGGTTTTGGCGGTGATCGCCAGCAGTGGGGCTACTGGCGCTATCAGGCGCCACCGGCGCAGGGCGCGCTGCACAAACGCGGTGGCCTCGCCTATCCGTCCTTGCGCGGCGCCAACCAGTTGCTCAATGCCGCCTCGGTCATGACCGTGCTCGACGCGCTTCGCGATCGGGTGCCGGTATCGATGCAGGCGATTCGCCACGGGCTGATGCTGGTCGATGTGCCGGGCCGTTTTCAGGTCTTGCCCGGGCGTCCGGCGGTGGTGCTCGACGTGGCCCACAACCCGCAGGCGGCCGGGGTGCTGGCCGAGAATCTGGGCAACATGGGTTTCTACCCGGAAACCTGGGCAGTGTTCGGCATGCTCAACGACAAGGATGTCGAGGGTGTGGTGGCGCTGATGAAGGGCCGAATCGACCATTGGCTGCTCGCCGATCTGCCGGGGCCGCGTGGCCTGAAGGCCGAGGCGCTGGCGCTGCGCTTGAGTGCGGCGGGTATCGAGGTTGGTTTGCGCTGTTTCGCCTCTGCTGCGGATGCCTTTGTTGCGGCGCAGCAAGAAGCCGGCGAGGGTGATAGAATCGTGGCCTTCGGATCCTTCCTGGCAGTGGCCGAGGTGCTTGCCGCCGTGCAGGCCGCCAGGCACTGACGAGATCGTGCTGTGAGCGAAACGGAAAACCTCGAAATCAAGAAACGCGCCCGGCGCCGGCTGGTGGGTGCAGTTGCGCTTGCGTTGCTGGCTGCAATCCTGCTGCCGATGATCATGGAGCAGGATCCGCGGCCCACGAGTGGCGATATCCAGATTACGATCCCCGACCGCGACGCGGATGCCAGCCAGTCGCGGCCGATCGCGACGCCATCCGATGATGCCGTGACTTCGCCCCTAGCCCCCTCTCCCGATGAGCAGGCCCCTTCGTCCGCACAGGCAACGCCCGAACCGGCGACAGCGGCGACGGTCGCGCCCCCGCATGAACCGACCAGGCCCGACAAGGCTGAAGCGCGCGCAGAGGCTGCGGAAAAGACATCCAGGGCGGACGCGCCAAAGGCGGACAGCGCCCGCGCTGCGGCCAGGGACGCTGAAGCTGCGCGGGCACGGGCGATCCTCGAAGGCAAGGAGGTTCCGCGCGGTGACAGCTTTGTGCTGCAGATCGGAGCATTCTCTGATGCAGCGAAGGCTGCGCGTATCTCTGCCGACCTGAAAAAACAGGGTTTTGAGGCCTTCACCGAGAAGGCCGGCGATGTCACGCGTGTGCGCATCGGTCCCGTTGTCGGTCGCACAGCAGCCGACAAGACGGCAGCGCAGCTGAAAGCGCTGGGTTTCAGCACCGTCGTTACACCGCGCTGATCACGCCAATGACGGTTTTCGACTACGTCTTTCTCGCCATTCTGGGTCTGTCTGCTGCCGTCGGCATGTGGCGGGGCCTGATCAGTGAGGTCACGGCCGTGCTCGCGTGGGTGGTCGCGCTTTTCGCTGCCTGGCGCTATAACGAACAGGCGGCCCGGGTCTTTGCCAGCCTCATCGCCGAGCCGCTTTGGCGCCAGGTGGCCGGTGCGGCACTGGTGGTCCTGGGGGTCCTGATTCTTGCTTCCTTGATCCGCTACTTGTTGCGCCAATTGCTCCAGGCGGCAGGCCTGGGCGCCACCGACCGCTTCTTCGGTGCGCTGTTTGGTATCGCGCGTGGGCTGCTGGTGGCCCTGGTGGTGGTCCTGATCGGCGGTCTCGCTGGTCTGTCCCGTGAGCCCTGGTGGACGCAGGCGTTGTTCTCACCACCGTTGGAAACAGCGGTCATTGCCGCTAAACCCTGGCTGCCCGCTGTGGTGGCCGACAAGATTCGATTCAGATAGGCGAAATTTCCATGTGTGGAATTCTCGGGGTCGTTGCCACCTCTCCGGTCAACCAGTTGTTGTACGACGGGCTGCAGGTGCTCCAGCACCGTGGCCAGGATGCGGCGGGCATTGCCACCTCCGAAGGCGGACGCTTTCACATGCACAAAGGCTCCGGCCTGGTGCGGGACGTGTTCCGAACGCGTAACATGCGCAGCCTGGAGGGTAACTGGGGTATCGGCCATGTCCGTTATCCCACGGCGGGCTCTGCCCACAATGCCGCCGAGGCGCAGCCCTTCTACGTCAACTCGCCCTTCGGCCTGCTGTTGGCGCACAACGGCAATCTGACGAACTCCGAGGCGCTCAAGCGCGAGATGTTCCTGTCGGACCTGCGCCACATCAACACCAGCAGTGATTCGGAAGTGCTGCTGAACGTGCTGGCGCATGAGCTGCAGGCAGCCTGTAACGGACTGAAGCTCGACGAGGACGCGGTGTTCCGTGCCGTCGCCGGTGTGCATCGTCGTTGCCGCGGCGCCTATGGCGTGGTGGCGATGATCGCCGGTTATGGGCTGCTCGCTTTCCGTGACCCCTACGGTATCCGGCCGATGGTGATCGGCCGCAACGACACCGCGGCCGGCACCGAATGGCTGGTGGCATCCGAGTCGGTGGCGCTCGATGTGCTCGGGTACAAACTGCTGCGCGACATCGCGCCGGGCGAGGCGGTGCTGATCGACACCCAGGGCAGTTTCCACAGCCGCCAGTGTGCAAGCAAGACCGTACAGGCGCCGTGCATGTTCGAATTCGTCTATCTGGCGCGGCCCGATTCGATCATCGACGGCGTGTCGGTGTACGAGTCGCGCATGAAGATGGGCGAGGCCCTCGCCGACAAGATGAGGCGCACGATGCCGAACGTGAGCATCGACGTCGTCATTCCGATTCCGGACTCAAGCCGGCCGTCGGCGATGCAGATGGCCGAGCGTCTGGGGCTCCCGTTCCGCGAGGGTTTCGTCAAGAACCGCTATATCGGCCGCACCTTCATCATGCCCGGGCAGGCGACGCGCAAGAAGTCGGTGCGCCAGAAGCTGAACACCATCCATCAGGAATTCCGCGGCAAGAGCGTGCTGCTGGTGGATGACTCCATCGTGCGCGGCACAACGAGCAAGGAAATCGTAAGCATGGCGCGCGAGGCGGGTGCAGCCAGGGTGTATCTGGCTTCGGCCGCGCCTCCGGTGCGCTACGCCAACGTGTACGGCATCGACATGCCGACGCGCGGCGAGCTGATCGCGTCCGATCGCACCGAAGACGAGATCTGCCGTGAGATCGGCGCCGATGGTCTGATCTACCAGGATCTCGACGACCTCAAGGCTTCCGTGCGCGCCTTGAATCCGTCGATCAGCTTCTTCGAGACCTCCTGTTTCGACGGTTGTTACGTGACCGGCGACATCACCGCCGAATACCTGAACGGTGTCGAGAACCAGCGCGGGCAGTTCAAGCCGCCCAGAGGCGACACTCACGACGACGACGACGGCCAGCTCGATCTCAACCTGGCCTCCAGTTCCGACAACTGATCGCGGCCCCATTGAACCGACGATTTTCTCCCCACTGCGATGAGCCAAGCCGATAACCCACCTCTTCATCCCGACACGCTCGCGATCCGTTCCGGCATCGACCGCAGCCAGTTCGGTGAACATAGCGAGGCCATGTACCTGACCTCGAGCTTCGTGTTCGACAGTGCGGCGCAGGCCGCGGCGCGCTTTTCGGGGGCGGAGGAGGGCAATGTCTATGCGCGCTTTTCCAACCCGACCGTCACCGCCATGCAGACACGGCTGGCTGCGCTCGAAGGCGCAGAGGCCTGCGTGGCCACGGCCTCGGGCATGTCGGCCATCCTGTCGCTGGCGATGGCGGTGCTGCAGACGGGCGACCACATCGTTACCTCCACCGGTCTCTTCGGGGCCACGCAGCAGTTGTTCGGTAACATCCTGTCCAAATTCGGTATCGAGACCAGCTTCGTGCCGGCGACCGACCTGAATGCCTATCGTGAAGCCGTCAGGCCGCGTACCAGGTTGTTTTTCATCGAGACGCCCTCCAATCCGCTGACCGAAGTCGTCGACATCGCAGGTGTGGCCGCGATCGCGCATGAGGCGGGGGCGCTGCTGGCGGTGGACAACTGTTTCTGTTCGCCTGCGCTGCAGCGTCCGCTTGAGCTTGGCGCTGACGTGGTGGTCCATTCGGCAACGAAATACCTCGACGGCCAGGGTCGCGTGCTGGGTGGCGCGGTCGCCGGTAACAAGGTCGTCACCGACGAAGTGTTCAAGTTTCTGCGCACTGCAGGACCCTGCCTCTCCCCCTTCAACGCGTGGGTGATCCTCAAAGGCCTGGAGACTTTACGTATCCGCATGGAGGCGCAGTCGGCCGCATCGCTCGAGCTTGCGCGCTGGCTCGAAGCACAGCCCGGCGTGGCGCGAGTGTACTACCCCGGGCTGCCCTCACATCCGCAGCACGAACTGGCGATGCGCCAGCAAAAGGCCGGCGGTGCCATCGTCAGCTTCGATGTCGAAGGAGGGCGGGATGCGGCGTGGAAGGTGGTGGATTCGACGCGGCTGATCTCGATCACGGCCAACCTGGGCGACACCAAGACCACGATCACCCACCCGGCCACCACCACGCATGGCCGCATCAGTCCCGAGGCGCGCGCCGCCGCCGGCATTGGTGAGGGCCTGCTGCGGATCGCGGTGGGGCTGGAGTCGGTCGAGGATCTGAAGGCAGACCTAGCGCGCGGATTGGCGCGCTGATCGCTTTTTTTGCCCGTAAGAATCAATCTAAGACATGCGCGGCCGTCGTGCCGAATGGTGTCACCAGCATTGACACGGAGCTCGCTTGACGATCACGATCTGGCTTTAGTCGTCAAGCCCCGAAGCCAACCATCGCAGGCCTCATGCCGCTCGTAATATTCGTCTGCTGCCTCCTCGTCATCGTCACCACGATCCTTCATTACGAGATATTGAGGTCACTGAACGCTCGCCTGCCGACACTCAGAGTTCCTGACCGCGCGAAACTCATTGTTGTCATCCTTGGTGCGTTTGTCGCTCACGCGGCGGAGATGGCCTTCTACGGCGCAGCCCTTTACATTTTGATTGCGTGGCTCGGCGCTGGCGGTCTCACGGGCGCCGCCGGCTTTTCACTGACAAGCTGCCTGTACTTCTCGGCAGAAACGTACACGTCCCTGGGCTTCGGTGATCTCACCCCCGTGGGCCCCGTCAGGCTGCTTGCAGGCGTAGAGGCGCTGAACGGACTGCTCCTGATCGGCTGGTCTGCGTCCTTCACCTACATCTCAATGGAGCGGTTCTGGCGTCCCGGGGTAGGATCGTGAAGCGAGCCGGTCGCTTCAAACCGGGCAGCCAGCTGCTTCTACCGGAATAGTTGAGACCTGAGGTACCGACAAGAAGCCCATGCACCTTGAAGTCATCGCTGACGCCAAAGACGTGACGTGTGCGACTCCCATCCTCTTCGTACACGGTGCGTGGCATGCGGCTTGGTGTTGGGAGAATTTCCTGCCCTATTTTGCCCAAAAGGGCTATGCGGCGTATGCACTCAGCCTGCGTGGGCATGGGGCGAGTGCAGGCCGGGAGGAGATACGCTGGCATAGTGCGGCTCACGGCTATGTCGCCGATGTGGCTCGGATCGTGCAGACGCTGCACAGACCGCCGGTTCTTGTGGGGCACTCCATGGGTGGGTATGTAGTGCAGAAATATCTGGAAACGCATACGGCTCCCGCAGGTGTTTTAATGGCCTCCATACCGGTGTCCGGCATCTTCGGCTTTGGGGTTCGCTTCGGTCTGCGACACCCCTGGCCATTCCTGAAGGCGCATTTTTTATTGAATCCCTGGCATATGGTGGCGACTCCAGCGTTGATGCGGGATACCTTTTTCTCGCCCCAGGTGCCGGCGGAAGAAATCGCCCGGCATTTTGCACGTCTGCAAGCCGAGTCGTTCCGGATGGAACTTGAGACCCTGTTGCTCAACCTGCCACGACCGGACAAGGTCACGACGCCGTTGCTGGTGCTGGCGGCTGCAGATGATCGCGTATTCTCGGTGGCCGAAGCACAAGCCACGGCTCGCGCCTATGGGACTGAGGCGCAGATATTCCCCGACATGTCGCATGACATGATGTTGGAGCCAAACTGGCAAGGGGTGGCTGATCGAATTCTGGATTGGCTTCGCGAACAGGGCTTATGAGCGTGCTGCGTACCTGAGCTGCGAATGCAGACGACGGCGCTTCGCTACGTACCGTAGCTGATGTAGGCACCCAGGTTTAACGACAAGGAATCCCCATACTTACGGCTTCCGGTCTGGTTGTCGTCATGTCTCTCGAAGACCATCCTTGGGGCGATTGTAAAATCCAAAGGCGGGATGCAGAAGTCAGCCTTGCGATGGTTGACGCCGCAAGCGCAGAATCCACCGCCAGAGTTTCTCTGCGCTTCGTTCAAACAACTCAATGCGCCGCATAAGCGGACTGGCGCTCTGCTCTACCCCAGCGCGCGTCACGTCAGCCCGTCATCAATACAAGGCGCCACACCAACAGGGAGCACGCATCCATGTCGTCCAAACAGGACCTGACCAGACAATTCACCGCAGAAGAAGGGATCATCCACATCGGCGGCATCGAGGCGCTGGTACGCCTGACGATGGACCAGATCCGTTTCGATCGCCGTCGTGGCCTGAACAACGCCATGTTCGTTTCCGGCTACCGCGGTTCGCCGGTGGGCATGCTGGATACGAACTTCATCAAGCAGCAAAAGCTCCTGCTTCAGCACAACATCCACTTTGTCGATGGCCTCAACGAAGACCTCGCGGCCACCGCCGTCTGGGGTACCCAGATGATGCACACGGTCGGCAAGCAGAAGTTCGACGGCGTGGTTGGCACCTGGTACGGCAAGGCGCCGGGTGTGGACCGTTCGGGTGACGCGCTCAAGCACGCCAACTACACGGGTACCCTGCGCAACGGCGGCGTGCTCGCCATTTTCGGCGACGATCCGAGTTGCAAATCGTCCTCGCTGCCAAGCCAGTCAGAGGCGATGTTCTACCACGTCGGCATTCCAACGCTGTATCCGGCCAACATGCAGGACATCCTCGATTTCGGCCTGCACGGCTACTATCTGTCGCGCATCTCCGGCCTGTGGGCGGGGCTCAAGATTGTCACCAACGTTGCCGACGGCAACGGCAGCGCGATCGTCGATCCGGACCGCCTGAAGTTCATCACCCCGGTGGTCGAGCTCGACGGCCGTCCCTATACCCCCGAGGTCAACCTCGGCATGAACGTGCGCAAGGACGCGCTCGACATGGAGCGCACGCTTTACTACGGGCGCCAGGAGCTCGCCCGCCAGTACGCGCGCGAAAATGGCCTCAACAAGCTCGTTCTTCCCAACCCCGACGCCTGGCTCGGCATCATCACCGCGGGCAAGACCTACCACGACCTGCGTCAGGCCTTCATGGAAATGGGCCTCGACGACGACGCACTGCGCCGCGCCGGGGTGCGCATCCTCAAGATCGGCATGCTCAACCCGCTGCAGCCGGACGACATCCGCGACTTCGCGCGCGGGCTGGAGGAAGTCCTCGTCATCGAGGAAAAGCGTCCCTTCATCGAGCTCTTCGCCAAGGAAATCCTGTACGGCACGGCCAACGCGCCGCGCATCGTCGGCAAGCGCGATGAGGAGGGCCGCGACCTGCTGCCCTTTCACGGCGAGTTCGAGTCCGACATCATCGCCCGCGCGCTGCACGCCCGCCTGTCGCGCAAGACCCAACTGGAGTCGGCCGAAGCCTGGATCAAGCGCCTCGATGACATCCACGGCCGCAAATCGCTCACCTCGCTGACGCGTACCGCCTGGTACTGCTCGGGCTGTCCGCACAACGCCTCGACCAAGGCCCCCGACGGCAGTGTGGTGTCGGCCGGCATTGGCTGCCACACGATGGCGATGTGGATGGATCGCGGTGTCGTCATGGGCACCCACATGGGTGCCGAAGGCGCGCAGTGGATCGGCATGCAGCCCTTCACCGACACCAAGCACATCTTCCAGAACATGGGTGACGGCACCTATGCCCACTCAGGCAGTCTGGCGGTGCGCTACTGTGCAGCGACCAATACCAACATCACCTTCAAGATCCTGGTCAACAGCCACACCTCGATGACTGGCGGCCAGGAGATCATGGGCGCCGAGCCGGTGCGCGCGATGGTAGCCGAGCTGGCCGCCAACGGGGTCAAGCGCATCATCGTCACCACCGACGATCTGTCGCGCTACAACGCGGTCAACCTTGTCGGCAACACCGAAGTCTGGCATCGCGACCGCCTCATCGAGGCGCAAAAGCTGCTCGCCGAGATCGAAGGCACGACCGTGCTGGTTCACGACCAGGAATGCGCTGCCGAGCTGCGCCGCCAGCGTGGCCGCGGCAAGGCCTACGAGCCGGCTGCGCAGATGGTGATCAACGAGCGCGTGTGCGAAGGCTGCGGCGACTGCGGCGAGAAGTCGAACTGCATGTCGGTGGAGCCGGTGCAGACGGAGTTCGGTCGCAAGACGCGCATTCACCAGCCCTCGTGCAACAAGGACTACTCCTGTGTGACGGGCTTCTGCCCGTCCTTCCTCACCGTCACCCCGAACGCCGACCCCCATGCCGGCGAGGGCAAGAAAAAGAAGAAGGGCCGCCTGCCGGCGCTCGAACGTGCGCTGCCCGATCCGGTATTCAAGGCGGATCCGGACAACTTCGGCGCCCACGTCATGGGGATCGGCGGCACCGGTTCGGTGACCGTCGCGGCGACCATCGCCAACGCCGCGCGCCTCGACGGCAAGTGGGCGGTGGGCCTGGACCAGACCGGCCTGGCGCAAAAGGGCGGCACCGTAATCTCGAACATCAAGGTGACCGCGACGCCGTTCGATGGCTCGAACAAGATCTCGGACGGTAGCGCTGACCTCTACCTCGGCTTCGACATCCTGAACGCCACCGATAACAAGAATCTGGACAAGTGCCATCCGGAACGTACGGTCGCGATCGTCTCGACCGGACAGGCGCCCACCGGCTACATGGTTTCGGACAAATCAGTGCAGTTCCCCGACATCAACCGCCTGATCCAGGGCATCGACCGCGTCACCCGGCGCAACGACAATGTCTATCTTGACGCCCAGACGCTGGCCGAGGGGCTGTTCGCAGACAGCATGGCGACCAACATGTTCATGGTCGGCGCGGCCTTCCAGGCCGGCGCGTTGCCGATCAGCGCGGCCTCGATCGAGAAGGCGGTCCAGCAGGCCGGCGTCGGCGTGGACATGAGCTTGCTGGCCTTCAAATGGGGCCGCATGGCGGTGGTGGACCTTGATTTTGTCCACGCCGAAATTCGCAAGTACGATGCCAAGGCGCCCACGCTGCCCGAGCTCACCCCCGAAGCGCGCCAGATCGTGGATTCGGTCAATGCCAGCGGCGAGCTCAAGCGCTTGCTCGAGATTCGCGTCTCCGACCTGATCGGCTACCAGGACGCAGCCTATGCCCGCCGCTACGCGGCCAGGGTGAAGAGCGTGATGGAAGCAGAAAAGCGCGTTGCGCCCGAAAGCTCGGCCCTGGCTGAAGCCGCTGCCCGCTACGTCTACAAGCTGATGGCCTACAAGGACGAATATGAGGTTGCCCGCCTGCACTCCGATCCGACCTTCCTTGCCGAGCTCGAAGCGCAGTTTCCTCATGGTTACACGGTCGAGTACAACCTGGCCCCGCCGCTGCTGACCAAGCGTGACCCCGAGACCGGCGAGCCGATCAAGCAGAAATACGGCCCCTGGGTGCTGAAGGCCTTCCGCCACCTGGCCAGACTTAAGCATCTGCGTGGCGGAAAATGGGACGTGTTCGGCAAGACCGAAGAGCGTCGCATGGAGCGCCAGGCGATCGAGGACTACGATCGCCTGCTCGATGCCCTGTGCGCCAAGCTGAGCCGCAACAACCTATCCATCGCGGTCAAGCTCGCCAGCATTCCGGACAGCATCCGCGGCTACGGCCACGTCAAGGAGCGCCACGTTGCGCTCGCCAAGGCGGAGCAGGCCAAGTTGCTGGCCGACTTCAACGACCCTCAGGCCTTAAGGGGGCGCGGTGCGGCACAGATCGTGCAGCTAGTCTGAGCTGGCATCAACAACCGACCCCAGCCCTCAAGCCCTGGTCACGTCGCCCGTTCCGGGCGTGAACGTCTGTCCGTCGTAGCGCAAGTAGCAGGCTTGACCGTGCCAGTCGGACAGAACGTGGCGCACGCAGGGGCGCCCATCGACAATCAACTCGTGGCGGTCCGGCCGATGAGTGTGGCCGTGCACCAGTGTCGGGTAGCCGTGTTCGCGCAGCAGCGCAGCCACCGCATCGGCATTGACGTCCATGATTTCGATGGTCTTGTCGGCCTTGGCCGTTTCGCTCTGCTGGCGCAGTGAGGCGATGAAGAGTTTGCGTGCAGCCAGCGGCTGGGCCAGGAAGTCGGCCTGCCAGGCGGGGTCGCGCACCTGGCGGCGGAAGGCCTGGTAGGCGAGGTCGTCGGTGCACAGTGCGTCGCCATGCGTGAGCAGCAGCACCGGGGCGTTTGCCGCGTCACCGAAGCGCACTGGCGTGGGGTCTTCGAGCAGGTTTGCGCCGATGGCGGCGGCAAAGGCGGAGCCGGCGAGCAGGTCGCGATTGCCGGTCATGAAGAAGACGGCGGTGCCTGCTTCGGCGAGGGCCCGGATCGCAGCGGCGATGTGCGCGTTGAAGGGGGTGGCGAGGTCATCGTCGCCGGCCCAGTACTCGAACAGGTCGCCGAGGATGAAGAGGCTCGCGGCTTTACGCGCGCTACCCTTTAGAAAGCCAAGGAAGGCGGCGACGTTGGCCGGCTCGTCCTCGGTAAGGTGCAGGTCTGAAATGAACAATGCCGGAAGCGTCGCATGGATTGCTTCCGGCATCGGCTGCAGGCCCCCGCCTGAAGCTGGGGCCGTGCTGCGTTCTGGCGCCGCGTCAGATCGGGAGCCAGACCCGGAATCAGACAACTTCAGCGCGCTCGATGATCACGTCTTCCTTCGGTACGTCCTGGTGGAAGCCGCTCGAGCCAGTCTTGACCTTGCGGATGGCGTCGATGACGTCCTGGCCGTCGCTGACCTTGCCGAACACGCAGTAGCCCCAGCCCTGCAGATCTGGCGAGCGATGGTTCAGGAAATCGTTATCGGCAACGTTGATGAAAAACTGCGCGGTGGCCGAGTGCGGATCCTGGGTGCGGGCCATGGCGACGGTGCCGTGCTCGTTCTTGAGGCCGTTGTCGGCTTCGTTCTTGACCTGCTCGCCGGTGGGCTTCTGGTTCATGCCCGGCTCGAAGCCGCCGCCCTGAATCATGAAGCCGTCGATGACGCGGTGGAAAACGGTGTTGTTGTAGTGCCCTGATTCAACGTAAGCGAGAAAGTTGGCAACGGTGAGCGGCGCCTTTTCGGCGTCGAGTTCGAGGGTGATCACGCCGTGATTGGTGTGCAGTTTGACTGCCATGTGTGCTTCTCCTGGGAAATGTTGTCGGGGGTGTGGTGCGGCGTTGGCGAGCTTGAGGCTGTGCGCTTACTTGCCCGGCTTCTTCGCTGCCGCGGCGTCGAGCACGTGTGCGTTTTCGACGATGATGTCGTCGACCGGCACGTTCTGGTGGAAGCCGCGGCTGGCGGTGGGCAGCTTGGCGATCTTCTCAACCACGTCCATGCCCTTGACGACCTTGGCGAACACGGCATAGCCCCAGCCGTCGCGTGAGGGATAGTCGAGCGAGGTGTTGGGCACGAGGTTGATGAAGAACTGGGAGCTGGCGGAGTGCGGGTCGGCGGTGCGCGCCATGGCCAGCGTGCCGGCGGTGTTCTTGAGGCCATTCTTGGCTTCATTCTCGATCGGCGCGCGGGTGCTCTTTTGCTTCATGCCCGGCTCGAAGCCGCCGCCTTGGACCATGAAGCCGTCGATGACGCGATGGAACACGGTGCCGTTGTAATAGCCGTCCCTGACGTACTGAACGAAGTTTTCAGCGGACTTCGGCGCCTTGTCGGCGAAGACTTCGACCACGATGTCGCCCTGGTTGGTCTTGAGTTCGACCATGGGATTGGCAGCGAGCACGTTCAGTGCAGTCGTTGCCAGCGCGGCAAATGCGATCAGGTGTTTTCTCATGGAATCTCCGGTGCTCGGCCGCATGGCCTCGGGCTGGATGGGACTTCAGGTCTCAGAGGCGATTGCAAGCCTTGCGGTTCCTGCCCGGCACGACCGGGCTGATGAAATGGCGGGCTTGCCGGCCGTGGTATATTTGCGGCCTGCCGTCGCGGGTCGTTGGCCGGGTAGCTGGCCGAATTTGGCTTCAGGCGACGCAAGATTCTAGCAACAAGCCTCACCCCTCACAATCGCGCCGCCGGCGTGGTCTTTCCCTTCGCCTCCCTGTCTTGCCGATGCTCTCCATTTACAACACCCTTTCGCGCTCCAAGGAAGTCTTCACCCCGATCGAACCCGGCAAGGTCCGCATGTACGTTTGCGGCATGACGGTGTACGACTTCTGTCACCTCGGCCATGCGCGGGTGATGGTGGTGTTTGACATGGTGGCGCGCTGGCTGCGAGCGAGCGGCCTCGATGTTGATTACGTGCGCAACATCACCGACATCGACGACAAGATCATTCGCCGTGCGCAGGAAAACGGTGAGTCGATCCGGACCCTGACCGATCGCTTCATTGCCGCCATGCACAAAGACGCCGATGCGCTTGGCGTGCTGCGTCCCGATCATGAACCGCGCGCCACCGATTACGTCGCCCAGATGCAGAGCCTGATCTCGCGTCTGGAGCAAAAGGGGCTGGCCTACGTGGCGGCCAACCGCGACGTCTGCTACGCGGTGCGCAAGTTTGACGGCTACGGCAAGCTGTCGGGAAAGTCGCTCGACGAATTGCGTGCCGGCGAACGCGTTGACGTCGCCCAGGACAAGAACGACCCGCTCGATTTCGTGCTGTGGAAACACGCCAAGGCAGAAGAGCCGGGCGAGGTGAAGTGGGATTCGCCCTGGGGTGCGGGGCGCCCGGGCTGGCACATCGAGTGCTCGGCGATGAGCTCGGACCTGCTCGGCGATCATTTCGACATCCATGGTGGCGGCATGGACCTGCAGTTCCCGCACCACGAGAACGAGATTGCCCAGTCGGAAGGCGCGCATGATCACACCTTCGTCAATTACTGGATGCACAACGGTTTCGTGCGCGTCGACGACGAGAAGATGTCGAAGTCGCTAGGCAACTTCTTCACCATTCGCGAAGTGTTGCAGAAGTACGACCCCGAGGTGGTGCGCTTCTTCATTCTGCGTGCTCACTACCGCAGCGCGCTGAATTACTCCGACGCTCACCTTGAGGACGCGCGCAGCGCGCTGACGCGTCTTTACACCGCATTGAAGAACGTGCCGGTGCAGGGTGCGCCAGGGGTGGACTGGGATGGGCCGCATGCGCAGCGCTTCCGTGCCGCGATGGACGACGACTTCAACACCGCCGAAGCCGTGGCAGTGTTGTTCGAACTGGCCAATGAGGTCAATCGCAGCGCCTCGGTCGCGCTGGCACAGCAGTTGAAGGCGCTGGCTGGCGTGCTGGGTTTGCTCGAACGTGATCCGGTTGGCTTCCTGCAGGCGGGCACGCCCGATGCCGACGGGCTCGACGCGGAGGCAATCGAGACGTCCATCGCCGCGCGCGCTGCCGCCAAGAAGGCGAAGAACTATGCCGAGGCCGACCGCATTCGTGCCGAGCTGAGTGCGGCCGGCGTGGTCCTCGAAGACGGCGCCGGCGGCACAACCTGGCGCCGCGCCTGAGCTGAACCGCTGGCGGCTGCTGCGTACTGCAGCGGCCGCAGTCAAACCCTAACCGAATCCGCGCAACTCGTCTGACTACAAGGAATCCCCGACATGATCATCACCGGCTTTCAGAGCCTTCTTGATGCTGCCCGCCAGCAAGCCGAGCCGCAGCGCCTGTTGCTTGTGTTCACCCGCGCCGAATTGCCCGACAACGCGACCGCCGAACAGCGCGCCGGCTTCGAGCAGGGCGAGGGCGGCGCGCTGGTGCCGGTGATGTACGTCGACAAGAAACCCGACGAAGTGCAAAGCTTTGACGAACTTGTCGAGGAGTCGCGCCATACCGGGCAGAGCTGGGACATGATGTTCGTCGGCTGCCTGAGCGGGCAGGGCGGGCGGGCGCCGGACGACGACACGGTGCAGAAGGCGCTCGAGACCATGATCATGTCGATTCAGGGCGGCATCGTCGCCCACCTGCTCGCCTACCGGCCGAATGGCGAACAGGTCTGGCTGCCCGACCAGGAAGAAGGCCTGGCCTGAGTCCTGGCCTTGCTGCAGGTGAGTTGAGGCGCACAAAAAGACGAAGCCCGCGATTCTTGGCGAATCGCGGGCTTCGTTCATTTCATGCCCCGAGCGGGGCGCAGCAGCCGTTCAGTTGCCGAAGAAGTCGCGCACCTTGTCCATCCAGCCCTGGGCCTTCGGGTTGTGACGGTCGGCGTTGCCGCTGGAGATCTCCTCGAACTCGCGCAGCAGTTCCTTCTGCCGTTCGGTCAGCTTGACCGGAGTTTCCACCAGAACATGGCACAACAGGTCGCCATGGACCTGGCTGCGTACGTTCTTGATACCCTTGCCGCGCAGACGGAAGACCTTGCCGCTTTGCGTCTCCGGCGGAATCTTCAGGCGCGCCATGCCTTCCAGCGTCGGAATCTCGATCTCGCCGCCCAGCGCTGCAGTCGAAATGCTGATCGGCATCTCACAATGCAGATCGTCATGCTCGCGTTCAAACACGGCGTGCTTGCGGATGTGGATCTCGACATAGAGGTCGCCCGCGGGGCCGCCATTGACGCCCGGTTCGCCGTGGCCACCGTGGCGCAGGCGCATGCCTTCGTCGATGCCGGCCGGAATCTTCACTTCAAGCGTCTTGTGCTTCTTCACCCGGCCAGCGCCGCTGCAGTCGCGACAGGGGTCGGGGATGATCTTGCCGCTGCCATGGCACTTGGGGCAGGTCTGCTGAATCGAGAAAAACCCCTGCTGCACGCGCACCTGGCCGTGGCCGCTGCAGGTGGGGCAGGTCTTGGGCTGGGTGCCGGGCTTGGCGCCACTGCCACTACAGGTGCCGCATTCCTCGACGGTCGGGATGCGGATCGTCTTTTCTGCGCCGCGCGCGGCTTCCTCGAGTGAGATTTCGAGGTTGTAACGCAGGTCTGCGCCGCGATACACGTTCGAGCGACCGCCGCGACCACCGCCGCCGCCGCCGAACAGATCGCCGAAGATGTCGCCGAAGGCATCGGCGAAGCCGCCCTCGAAGCCTTGTCCATTGCCGCCCATCGACGGGTCGACGCCGGCATGGCCGTAACGGTCGTAAGCGGCCTTCTTCTGCGCATCGGAGAGCATCTCGTAGGCCTCCTTGGCCTCCTTGAATTTCTCCTCTGATTCCTTGCTGTCCGGATTGCGGTCCGGATGGTGCTTCATGGCCAGCTTGCGGTAGGCCTTCTTGATTTCGTCGTCGCCGGCGTCGCGATTGACGCCGAGGACTTCGTAGTAATCCCTTTTGGACATGGTGCTTCGCTCAGTCTCGTATCAAGCAAAGGCCGAGCCGGCACCGGAGCAAGGCTCCGGCGGGGCTCGGCCGCGAAGGATTCGCCAGAATGACGATTACTTCTTGTCCTTCACTTCGGTGAACTCGGCATCCACCACGTCGGCGTCGTCGGCTTTGCCGCCGGCGGACTGGCCACCCTCAGCACCCTGGGCGCCACCTTCGGCCTGCGCGTACATCTGCTCGCCGAGCTTCTGCGCGGCCATCGCCAGGGCCTGGCTCTTGGCTTCGATGCTGTCCTTGTCGCCGCTCTTGATCGC
>DAORUJ010000019.1:31096-35448 GCA_035433105.1 Thauera sp. | reverse complement strand
TGGCGCGCTACACCCATCGGGTGGCGATCTCGAACGAGCGCATCCTCGGCTGCGAGCACGATCAGGTGCGAATTCGAGCACGAGACAATCGCACCGGAGGCAAACGCATGCTCACGCTGCCAGCCACTGAGTTCATCGGGCGCTTCCCGCATCACGGTTGCGACGCTCACCTCGATCCTCATCCTGGTTTCCGGCCAGGCGTGGGTACAACTTGTCGCGGTTGCGCTCGGCGGGGTTGCGCTCTAGGGCCCGATCGGGTCGTGAGCACGAGGCGACACGAGCTGAGCCGAATCTCGTTGCCCGTGTGCTGTGGGGACGATGCGCCGCAGGAGGATCTGCTGGGGGCTGTGCTTGGCCCCCCTTTACGATGGATTGGCTGCGCAAACAGGCAGTTCAGGCTGGGTTCGGGTCATAACGTACTGCTATGATGATGTCCTTCGTTCGTCACGTGCCGGTCGCGCTCTTCCATCGCCCTCGCATTGCCGCCCCCTCCGCCAGGACCCTGAATGAATCAGGACGGGCCCCGTAAGCTGCTGCCCCGCACCCCGCTGGCCAAGACCGCGGCACTGTTCCTATGCTACTGGCTGGCATGGAAAGCCTCGGCTTTGTTCGAGGTTCAGCCCCATGTCAGCGCGCTGTATGTTTCTGCCGGACTGACTACGGCAGTAGGCATGATCGGCGGCTGGCGTCACCTGCCGGCCGCGTTCCTGGCAATTTGCGTAGTGCGCCAGTTCGATATGCCCGGCCCGCTGTTCGAGGGTATCGACTGGGGTGGCTCCTTGCGCCAGGTGCTGGTCTACGGCGGCACCGGTTTGCTGCTGCGACCGCGTTGGCTGGCCATGCCCGCACGCCTGACGCTGACCGACGCCGTGCACTTCGTGCTCCTTGCCTTCGCGTCGACCAGCGTGTCTGCGGTTGCCACGCTCTTCATCCCGCCCTTCAACCACCTGCCATCCGCCGATCTGGGCGCAGTTTTTCTGTCTTTTTGGGGCGGGGACTTCGCCGGGGTGCTGCTCTGTCTGCCGGGGATCGTGCTCGGCTGGAAGCGGCTCCATCGTCGCAACATCGACCACAGCCGGCGTGGCGACGGCCCCTCTGGCTTGTTCGATGGTATCCATTCCTCCTCCGGTCTGATCGGACTCGCCGTCGGCGTGTCGCTGTTGACCCTGCTGTTACCACAGATCACCCACAGCGTGGCCAAGCTCGGCATCCTGGTGCTGTTCCCGGTCCTGCTGGCCGGCCTGACGCGGGGAGCGCACATGGGTTACCTGGTGGCGGTGCTGGTATGCGCGATCCAGATTCTCGCTGGTCGGATGGTGAGTCTGCCGGTGGAGGGTGTGCTTGACCTGCAACTGGTGCTGGCGATGAGCGCGGCCACCGCATTGCTCGCAGGTGCAGCGCACGACGACAAGCACTTCGAGTGGCAGCACGCCAACTTTGACCTGCTGACCGGACTCGCGAATCGCCATCGCTTTCAGGACCAGCTCAAACACGAACTTCTGCGTGCGGCACGCACGCAACAGCCGCTGGCGCTGATGTACATCGACCTTGACGGCTTCAAGGCGGTCAACGACCACCTCGGCCACCATGTCGGTGACGCTCTGCTGCAACAGGTGGCCGGCCGGCTACGCGAAGGCGTGCGCGAGACCGACATCGTGGCGCGGCTGGGCGGCGACGAGTTCGCGATCATCCTGCCCGACCTGAAGGAGCTGGCCATCATCGACCGCATCGGAAACAAACTGCTCGAACGGCTACAGCAGGCCTTTGATCTCGATGCCAACTCCGCCCACATCTCGGCCAGCATCGGCGTCGCCCTCTGGCCCAGGGACGGCGGAGCCTCGACCGAGCTTGTTCACCACGCCGACCGTGCCATGTACGAGGCCAAGCGCCTGGGCCGTAACCGGCTCGCCCACCACTCCAGCATCGAGACCGCGGTGTCGGCAAGTCCGCCCAAGCAGGCCGCAAACGTCTGAAGCCCGTATTGACGCGCGGTTCAACGCACTGTGGCGGCGCCGGCCTGCAGCACGCGCACCGCGATCCGCGTGGGTGGCGTTTCATGGTCGCCCCCTTTGCGCAGGTCGGTCGCTTCGGCGAGAACCTTCCATTCAGTGTCCAAGAGCGTGCCGTCGGCGCTGACCGCGTCGATGCCGGCGGAGACTTCCGCGCCTGGCGCGAACACATCGGCGCCGTGCCACTGCGTGCTCGGTGCGGCTGCTTGGGCGTGCCCCCAAAGCAAGCCGGCCGAGCACACGAAGGCAGTGAAAAGGTTGCGTCGAAGGGCGCTGACAAGAAAATTCATTTCGATCCACTGTCGGGGACGACTGACATACCCCCTGAGCCGTACCAGCGCAATGATCGTGAAGTTCGTCAACCTGGAGAATGGCGGACATGAGAAAGAGCAGGTCTACCGAAGCGCAGATCATTGGTTTCATCACGCAGTCAGAGGCGGGCTTGCCGATCAAGGAACTGTGCCGCAAAAGGCATGCGTGCGCACAACTCTGCGGTCAACCAGACCTTGCGCATAGAGCCGCGCAAGGCCGGTCACCACAAGTGTTGGGCGCCTCAATGACATCAGTGCAGAGTTCGTGCGTCGTTCATGGCCGCAACTTGCTGAAGATGAAGCCGTTGCTCTCCTGCGCAATGTGGCAGGTGTGACAGGACGCCAACGCATTGGCGCCGACCGCGCGTTCGGTCTTGCTGTCGCCCTTAAAGCCCTCGTAGCCCCACCCGCCGGTTGCGGAAAATTTCTTCGCGTCGCGGTGCATCACGCCGACCACCTTGCGCGCACCCTCGGTGACGGCGTTGTCGGCGGATTTTGCCTCCAGCAGATCGAATACGATCACCGCGCCGTCGGGCCAGGCGCCACTTTCGTAGCCCTTCACGGCGGCAGCATTGGCGTAGAGGTGGTGGATGCCGCCGAAGGTATCGTACAGCGGGTGGCCTGAATTGATGACCATGCTCTTGACGTGATGCCAGTCACGGTATTTCAGTGGATAGGGGACGTTGGCAGTGTCCGCGGCAAGGGCCGCTGTGGTGCTCATGAGTGCCAGAAGGAATACTGGAATGTGGCGCATGGAATACTCCTTTTCGAATAAGATTTGTTAGGCCTTCTCGGTGCTGCAAGCGCGAATCTATAGACCCCAAGCGGCGGCGAAAAGCGGGCACCAAAGCGTGAGGTAGGCACCAAACGGTGCATCTTGTTGAATCTGCAGCGGAGATATTTTTTCGTGGAAACGTCCAGCGTGCATCAAATGGTGGAAAGCGTAATCGGCTGCAAATGGTCGCTGACCGTGATCGCCTTGGTGCGCAATGGCGTGCACCGGCCCGGCGCCATGGAGCACGCCATTGACGGGCTCAGCGCCAAGGTGCTCAACGAACGCCTCGTCAAGCTGATGCGCTTCGGCATTCTGGAGAAGAGCAGTTTTCCGGAAGTGCCGCCGCGCGTCGAATACCACCTCACGGCCTTTGGCCGCGAGTTTGCAAATCTGCTCGATCAGGTGGATCAATTGGAGCAGCAGCTCGGCTCACGATCGCCGTAGTCTCACGCCGACTTTTCCAGAGGATCGCCTGCCGTTTCCTGCCCGGCGTATCGTCCGGCGCGGCGCTCAACTCGGGCGCGACAATAAGGCAGCGCTTCCGTCGGCCTCGCAAGCCCACTTTTCCACTCACCCCGCGAGGAACATCATGGTCACGTTGCCCAGTAGACCCAGGGACGATCCCTGGAACCTCAGAACGCCACCGGGAACTTCCGAGTACACGATGCTCATGGCGGAGAAAGACGGGAAGAAGATTCTGGTCTGCATCGTCGGCAGCACAATCCTGCGCTATGACGTTCGCTGCATCAGCGATCTGCACGCGATGCTCAAGAGAGCAGAAGACTGGGTTGCACTCGGCGGTGCCGACGAAAAAATGCCGACCAAGGCAGGATCGGTAGAGACTTGGGGTCGATCAGAGGCCAACCCGGTTGTTAAAAAAGCCCTGCCTCGGGCTCCCTGCAGTAGCCTTTTCCACTGCAGCCGGAAGGCGGGTGGGTGGCTCGGTCGTGTGACAACCGGGCGATACCGGAATTTTCGCCCGCGTCATTCGCGACCCCCGCAGTGCGAAAGAAAAATACAGTGGCTTGCATGAGCCAGGCGTCAATCATCTTGACTTGCTTCGTCAGGTTTTCTACACCGTCGTTATACGGCGACGAAAAAACGATGCCAATGACGGGTTCCTCGCACGCTGCGATCTTCACGCCCCAAGGTCCGATGTTGCTCCCCAGCACTAATGAAGAGCCCATCGTCAATAGGAGGCAAGTATGAACTCTTTATTGAAAGCCGCTATCGCTGTTCTTGTCGCCACGCCATTTT
>DAORUJ010000019.1:0-30996 GCA_035433105.1 Thauera sp. | reverse complement strand
AGTATGAACTCTTTATTGAAAGCCGCTATCGCTGTTCTTGTCGCCACGCCATTTTCGATTCCTCTGGATTCGCACGCTTATCTCGGCGGGTTTGAGTCGAATGATGGGTACTACGAGCCGGTCCTTCCAACGATGGTAAATAGCTACAACGCTGGCCAGTACGGTACAGCCAACGGCGGCCCAGGTAATTCGTATACGCCCGCTTCTTACGACCAGCCGGGTGGTTTGTGGGACGATCTGAACGATGCTTACGGTGCCTACAATATAGGTTACGCAGGTGGAATACCCTACGGGTATTACGTGACGCAGCATCCCCCTGTTCCAGAATATGGCATGTTCCCCCATTCGGGGGATGCAATGCTGGCCTTGCGTAATACCGGATATGCGTCTGTAGGCCCGCGTCCCGCTCAACCGTTGGACTTTCGGTATTTGCTGGATTCCCGTGATTTCTACAATGGTGGCAATCCGGTCAACCCCAGCGATACCGGCGACAAGATCGTTGCGTGGAGCATCTGGGCCGCTCCGGGCCCGGTCACTGCTCCAAATGACGGTATCTGGCTCAGCTTTCGCGACGCAGCCGGGAAAATTGGATTTCAGTTTGGATGGGATGAATCGTACCAGCTTCGGTATCGCGATGAGCCGACGGATGGCTGGGTGAATACGAGCTACATGTTTGGGCAACCCTGGGATTTTTACACAGGGCAGCCCGTTGTCTACGATCGCTTCGAGTTCTCTCTCGATCTGCTCAACGATGTGTGGTCACTGGACGTGTTCAGCGGCCTTGATTCAAACACCATGACTTTCGTCACGAACCGGCCATTCGGGCAGCATCTCTCGAATTTCTCCCAGATCGACTGGCACGTTGGGTACGGAAATGAGAAGAGTTTCTTCGACGACTCGGGTTTTGTGATTCGTGCCGCACAGATTCCCGAGCCTGGAACCTGTGCATTGCTGGGGATCGGTGGCTTGCTGCTATGGCGCGGTCAGCGGAAAGGATGGCTGCCTGCTCATGCAGGTCAGGATGAGTGCCGACGCGGTCGAGGTATTCTTTGGTGGCGCGACGAAGCGCAGGCGTGCTCGTAATCGAAGTTTTCGACTTTCCACGCCCACATTGATGAGATATCCATGAGTATTCTCTCCAAGGCGCTGTTTGTTGCGAGCGGAGCAATCTGGGGCAGCGCGATGGCCGGGCCGATTTCATTACCGGATGGGCCGATTTATTTCGACTACCGAACCGCGGAGCAGTACAGCCCGAGCAACGCAATCAATAGCCCGAACAATCCGGCGGCCAGCGGTGTCACTGAAGGCAACTGGGGCATCGTCCAGGTCGATTCGATCTCGGTGGGCAAAGCGCTAACCCCGCAGGGCTGGCAGATTGATCCGCTCGGGCCAGCGCTCTTCTCCAATGGGCAGGGCGCGCAGATCCTGGGCATTTTCTATGGCGTCCAGAATAATCCACACCTCTCCGGCACGCCCACCACGAGCACGGGCGGAACGCTCGACCTTTACCACTGGGACAGCAACAACAAGAATGTCGACGCTGAAGCAGGCTTTGCCAGCAATCTTGCCAAGCGCAGCGGCGCTGGCGGTAGCCAGTACAGCGGGTTCACCTGCCAGACCAATACCGCGAACTGCAGTTTCCTGGTGCGCTTGAGGTTCAGCCCGGGCGCCGATCTGAACAGCCAGATCAACACCATTTTCAGCCCGGCAAATTCCCTGGACTTCGAAGCCTATTTCAGCGTTGATACGACTCTGCACGGATACTGGACCGATCAGTTCAACGCTCAATACTTCACGCTCAATCCGAACAAGGACCATTGCGGTGATCCCACAATATCCTGCGTCAGCGCGAACGATGTGCGGGCTGACGGGCAGGTGTTACCGACCGGTGGGACGGACTGGAACGTGGGCCCCGATATCGTTAGTCTGCGGAAGGTGGGCGCATTCCGTGTCTTCAACGTTCCGGAGCCGGGAGCATTGACGTTGACCGCGTTGGCGCTTGCTGCACTCGGCTACGCCCGCATTCGGCGGCCCTCTGCAGCAGTATTGTCTAGTGGCGATGAGGCGATATGACTGAGTTGCACGAACCCACCTCAAAGGTGCTGTTTCGCGTCCCGAACGAGGATGGAACAACCGAGATCGAAACGCTTTGGGCCTACGACCTTGGCGACGACCAGTACAGGATCGATAATCTGCCGTTCTTCGCCTATGCGGTTTCGCTCCACGACGTCGTGCTGGCTCCGTTCAACGCAACGGAAGGTTTTGCAGCGTTCGAGCGTGTCCTGTCGAAGTCTGGAAATCGTACCATTCGAGTCATCTTCGAAACGCCAGTCTCCGAAGGCAGTGAATCAAAGGCTTTGCTCGACAGGCTGGTCTCTCTAGGCGTCGAGTATGAGGGGGCACACCACAGCTACATCGTGCTGAACCTTCCTCCCGTCGTCGATTTCGACGCTGTGGTGCAGAGCCTTACGGCCGCTCAGGTTCAATGGGAGCACGCCGACCCGAGCTATGACCAGTTGCATCCCGATGTCGCATAGCCGTGCAGTTAGCAGACCCGTGCTAAATGCCACTCACATTCAGGTTTTACCTGGCTTGCCCTTCGTAGCCCCTCTGCCTGCCCAATGAATAGCCCGAAAAAGCCCGATACTTCTGCGCCGCGCCAGCCACCGCCCGATCCCGCGCTCACCGAGTTGGCTGGGCTGTCGCCGGCGTATTTCGGCATGGTCATGGCGACAGGAATCGTTTCGCTCGCAGCCCATCTGCTGGGCATGCAAGCGATAGCGAGCGCCTTGTTCCGGCTCAATATCGTTGTCTATGCCGTGCTGTGGGTTTTGACCGTACTGCGTATGGTCCGCTACCCGCGCCGGTTCTTCGGCGACATGGTCGATCATCTGCGCGGCCCGGGCTTCTTCACTACTGTGGCTGCAACCTGCATCCTTGGTGGGCAGTTCGTGCTGCTGGAGGCTGACTATCGCGCAGGCACGGTGCTGTGGGTGGGTGCGCTGGTGCTGTGGGTCGGGCTGACTTACACGATATTCACCGGTTTTACCGTCAAGGAGCAGAAGCCGACCCTTGATAAGGGGATCAGTGGTGCCTGGCTGCTCGCAGTGGTGGCGACGCAATCGATTGCAGTCCTCAGTGCGCTGCTCGCTCCCCACGTAGTCCAGCCGGGAAAGCTGGAGATGAACTTCCTGGCGCTGTCGATGTGGCTGTGGGGCGGCATGTTGTACATCTGGATGATGTCGCTCATCTTTTACCGTTACACCTTCTTTCCGCTGGCGCCCGGCGATCTGTCACCCCCGTACTGGATCAACATGGGTGCAATGGCGATCTCGACCCTGGCCGGATCGCTGCTCATCATCAATGTGGCGGACGCCCCCTTCCTGGCCTCGCTGCTGCCCTTCATCAAGGGGTTCACGGTGTTTTATTGGGCAACGGGCACCTGGTGGATTCCGATGCTGGTGATCCTTGCCGTTTGGCGCCACGGCTACAAGCGCTTCCCATTGAAATACGACCCGCTTTACTGGGGCGCGGTATTCCCGCTTGGCATGTATGCAGTCAGCACTGAACGAATGAGCGAGGCGCTGGGATTGAGTTTTCTCGGCTTTCTGCCGCCAAGTTTTTTCTACATTGCGCTTGGCGCATGGACTGCAGCATTTCTGGGGCTTGTCCTGGAGCTGCTACGTCGCGCCGGAAAACTTCGGCTGTAGATATTGGTCGCTTTGCGCCGTTCGAGCGCCTGTCAGCGGCGGGCGCCCGCTGAAGGTGGCGCGCAGCTAGTCGTTTCGTCGAGAAGGCTGATCGAGTTCCGGAAACAGCACATCGGTAAACCCGAAGCGGCGAAAGTCGCGTATCCGCATCGGGTAGAGCGTGCCGTCGAGGTGGTCGCATTCGTGTTGCACGACGCGAGCATGAAAGCCCTCGGCGATGCGGTCGATCGGTGTGCCGTCGGGGGTGAAGCCCTGATAGCGGACGCGGATGTGACGGGGCACGACGCCGCGCAGACCGGGGACGGAGAGGCAGCCTTCCCAGCCGTCCTCGGTTTCGTCGTTCAGCGGCGTGATGACTGGGTTGATGAGGATCGTTGTTGGCACGGAGGCTGCGTCCGGATAGCGCTCGCTGTGCTCGAAGCCGAAGATGACGACCCGCAGATCGACGCCGATTTGTGGTGCGGCGAGGCCGACGCCGCCTTCGGCTGCCATGGTGTCGAACATGTCGGTGATGAGTGCGGCGAGTGCGGGAGTGCCGTAGTCGGTGACGGGTGCAGCGGCTTGCAGCAGGCGCGGGTCGCCCATGCGGAGAACGGTGCGGATGGTCATGCGTGCTCGTCCCCTTCTTCGATGCTTAGCAATTTGCGCATCCGCCGCAGCGCCATGAACACGAAGCCGGCAATCACCGGGATCGACACCGCGGTGATGATCTCCGGCGTGGCGGGAGCGATGAAATCCTTGGCGCCCTTGGCGACGTAGTTCACCAGTTGCGAGGCGTAGTAGGTGATCGCCACCACCGACAGGCCTTCCACTGTTTCCTGCAGGCGGAGCTGGATTTTGGCGCGGCGGTTCATCTGCCCCAGCAGTTCCTGGTTCTGGCGTTCGAGCTCGATGTCCACCCGGGTGCGCAGCAGCTGCGAGTTGCGCGCGATGCGGCTGGAGAGGTCTTCCTGACGGCGGGCGATGGTGGCGCAGGTGTTGATGGCAGGGGCGAGGCGGCGCTCCATGAATTCACGAAAGCTCGGGAAGCCGCCGAGGCGGACTTCGCGCATGTCTTCAATGCGCTGTTGCACCAGGCGGTAGTAGGCTGCCGCGGCGCCAAAGCGGAAGGTGGTGCGTGCCACCGAGCGTTCGATTTCCGCAGCCAGGCGTGTCAGGCGGCCGAGCATGGCGCGGTCGTCTTCGGTGCTGCGCGCCTGGCCCAGGCCATCCATCAGGTCGGCCAGTTCGTCTTCGGCGCGCGACAGCAGGCGGCCGACGTCCTTGGCCACCGGGAAGGCAAGCAAGGCCATGACGCGATAGGTTTCGATCTCGACCAGACGCTGCACCATGCGCCCAGCCTGGCGGGGTGTCAGGCCATTGTCGAGCAGCAGATAGCGCGAAAACCCGTCGTGGATATGGAAGTCGGTCACGACCCAGGCAGCGCCCTCGGCGACGCCTGCCGCAACCAGCGTCTCGCCATGCGGCGAGGCCTGCGTGAGCACGCTGTCGGGCGGGACCTCGGCGGTGCTGCGCAGTTCGATGTGGGTGGCGGTGATCAGCAGGCCCGGAATGTCCTTGCGCCAGGCCGCCGGCACCTTGAGCAGCGCATTGTCTTCATCCGCGTCGCCAGCCTCGATGTGGCGGAAGAAGGTATAGCTGGAAAACTCGTTATGGCGCTCCCACTTGAGGCGAAAGCTGCCCGCATCGAGGAACAGGTGACCGCTGTCGGCAGCGTGTTCCGCCAGTCCGGCGTGTTCCGGTAAGCCGACCTGCTCGACCAGCGAGGCAAGGTGGGCGATCTGGCGCTCTGCGCTGTCGCCGTCGTGCAGGAAGGCCAGGTAGCTGACGTATTCGGGCGTGTTGAGCGGGACAGGCGGGCGCGCGTGGACCTCGTCGTTGAGCGCCTGGCGCAGCGGGTGCTGTTCGAAAAGGGACATGGAGGTCGGCGCGTGCGATCAGCGCACGATCTGGGTCAGCTCGCCCGCCTTGTAGCGTGCAGCCATCTTTTCCATCGAGATCGCCTTGATCCGGCTGGCCATGCCCGAGCAACCAAAGGCTTCGAAGCGCGCCTTGACCACCAGTTTGGCGGCTTCGCGAGCCGGCTTGTTGTACTCGCGCGGGTCGAACTTGGACGGATTTTCGACCAGAAACTTGCGAATCGCACCGGTCATCGCCAGGCGGATGTCGGTGTCGATGTTGATCTTGCGCACGCCGTACTTGATGCCCTGAACGATTTCCTCGACCGGTACACCGTAGGTTTCCTTCATGTCACCGCCGTACTGGCGGATGATTTCGAGCAGTTCCTGCGGCACCGACGACGAGCCGTGCATCACCAGGTGGGTGTTGGGGATGCGGGCGTGGATGGCCTTGACGCGCTCGATGGCGAGGATGTCGCCAGTGGGCTTGCGGCTGAACTTGTAGGCGCCGTGGCTGGTGCCGATGGCGATGGCGAGCGCGTCGCAGTCGGTCTGCTTGACGAAGTCGGCGGCCTGATCGGGGTCGGTCAGCATCTGCGAGTGGTCCAGCGTACCTTCGGCACCGATGCCGTCTTCTTCACCCGCCTGGCCGGTTTCGAGCGAACCGAGGCAGCCGAGTTCGCCTTCGACGCTGACGCCGATCGCGTGCGAAAACTTGACCACTTCGCGGGTGACAGCGACGTTGTAGTCATAGGAAGAGGGGGTCTTGCCGTCTTCCAGCAGCGAGCCGTCCATCATCACGCTGGAGAAGCCGGAGCGGATCGCGCCCATGCAGATCGCCGGGCTCTGGCCATGGTCCTGGTGCATGACGACGGGGATGTCCGGGTAGGCTTCGACCGCAGCGTCGATCAGGTGGCGCAGGAACGCCTCGCCGGCGTATTTGCGCGCGCCGGCTGAGGCCTGCATGATTACCGGGCTGTCGCATTCGGACGCCGCTTCCATGATGGCCTGGACCTGCTCGAGGTTGTTCACGTTGAACGCGGGCAGGCCATAGCTGTGTTCGGCGGCGTGGTCGAGCAGCTGGCGCATGGAAACGAGGGGCATGGATTTCTCTCCGAGGTGCCGGTGGGGCCGGCGGTGCAGTGAAGGGTAATAAAGCAGAATTCTAGCCCGTGCGCGTCGTGGCCGAAATGCCCGCGCACGGATTGACACAATCATGCGTGGCAGCGCCGGCCTGTTGCGCGTCGCCACGATCACGGCTGGCGTGTTCAGACGTCCGCTCAGGTATCCGAGTTGGGCGCCTGGTATTCGCCGACGCGCACGATCTTCAGCGTATTTGTGCCACCCGAGGCGCCGATTGGTTCGCCGATGGTGAGCACGATGAGGTCGTCATAGTCGACGACGCCTTGTTCCAGCAGGATCTGTTCGGCTTCCCACAGCATGACGTCGCGGTCCTGATGAGTCTGGCTCATCAACAGGGGGTGGACCCCGCGGTATAGCGTCATCTGGTTGCGGGCACCAACCTCCGGTGTCAGTGCGTAGATTGGTACCCCACAGTTCAGCCGGCTCATCCACAGCGCGGTCGAGCCGGTCTGCGTCAGCGAGGCGATGGCTTTTACCTTGAGGTGGTAGGCGGTCCACATCGCTGCCATCGCGATCGACTGGTCGATACGGGTGAACACCCGATCCAGCACCTCACGGTCGAGCACGACCTCGTTGGATTTCTCCGCTTCCAGGCAGATACGGGCCATCGCCTCGACGACTTCGACCGGGAACTTGCCCGAGGCGGTCTCGGCCGACAGCATCACCGAGTCGGTGCCGTCGAGCACCGCATTGGCCACGTCCGACACTTCGGCGCGGGTGGGCACCGGGCTGGTGATCATGGATTCCATCATCTGCGTGGCGGTGATGGTGAGCTTGTTGCGGTCGCGTGCGGCGCGCAGCATCTTCTTTTGCAGCGCCGGCACCGCAGCGTCGCCTACCTCTACCGCGAGATCGCCCCGCGCCACCATGATGCCGTCGGAGGCGTCGAGGATTTCTTCAAGATTCGCCACTGCCTCGGTGCGCTCGATCTTGGCGATCAACAGGGCATCGCCGCCGCCCGCGGCACGCATCAACTGGCGCGCCATGTACATGTCAGCGGCGCTCTTGGGAAAGGACACGGCGACGAAGTCGACGCCGATCTGCGCTGCCGTGCGGATGTCGTCCATGTCCTTGGCGGTCAGCGCGGGCGCGGTGAGGCCACCGCCCTGGCGGTTGATGCCCTTGTTGTTGGACAGCTCGCCGCCCACCTTCACCAAGGTGTGAATCTCGTGGCCGACGATGCGGAGCACGTTCAGCTTGAGTCGGCCGTCGTCGAGCAGGAGCACGTCGCCGGGTTTGACGTCCTTGGGCAGGTCCTTGTAGTCCAGGCCCACACGCTGGGCATTGCCCAACGCGCAGCGCGCATCGAGGATGAAAGGCGCGTCGCGGTCGAGCGTGATGCGCCCTTCCGCAAACTTGCCGATGCGGATTTTGGGGCCTTGCAGGTCGGCCAGGATGCCGACCGGGCGGCCGACCAGGGCCGACGCTTCGCGGATCGCGTTGGCGCGGGCGACGTGGTCTTCGGCTTTGCCGTGAGAAAAGTTCATGCGCACGACGTCGACCCCGGCGTTCACCATGCGTTCGAGAACCTGGGGGTCGGACGACGCGGGGCCGAGGGTGGCGACGATCTTGGTGTGGCGCGACATGAGTTCTCCTGAATGATGGCGCGTGTAAGTCAGTCCTGGGTGCTGTGCGCGATCGCGGACCCATGGTCGAGCATTCTAATGCGCGCCGGGCGCGTTGTTCTCGGTCTGGGCAGGAAGCGGTCGCTCCGGCGCATGGGCGCGTTCTGGACTGCCGTTCCGCGGCATGTGCCATGCATGGCAATCGGATGTGTTTCGACTAGACTGTGACAAATGCCACGGATTTGTCGATCATGAACTTGACTCTGGTTTTCGGTGCTGTAGCGGTGGGCCTCGTTTTACTCGGCTGGAGGTTGTCCTTGCGTTCGGCGGCGCGAGATCAACCGATGGTGGGGGCAGGGCCTCAGCGCCACCCCTTTCACTGTGTGGTTGTTGAAACAAAGGGTGGCGGGTGTGCAGCCTCGCGTCGACTCGCCGGGCAGCGCTTTCTTGCTTCTCAGGCGCCGCAGCTGCCTTTGTCCGGATGCAGTCAGGCGAATTGCAACTGCGTCTATCAACACTTCGAGGATCGCCGCCACCACACGCGCCGTGACCCTTATGTGCACAAGCTGGACTTGCCGGTGGTCGAGTCGTCGCAGGACCGTCGGCTGCACTCGGGGAGGCGCAGGACCGATCTGCAGATACACCCGGTTCATTGAATCGGCTCTGGCCGCAGCACCCAAAGCAACAGGCCACCGCAAGGGTGGCCTGTCGTGCTGCACTGAAGTGCTCAGGATGAAGCGGGCTTAGCCGTCGAAGCGTGCTTCCAGCGCCGCGATGGCGGGTAGCGTCTTGCCTTCGAGGAACTCGAGGAAAGCACCGCCGCCGGTGGAGATGTAGCCCACGTCTTCGGCGATGTCGAACTTGGCGATCGCCGCCAGCGTGTCGCCGCCGCCGGCGATCGAGAACGCCTCGGAGTGGGCGATGGCCGACGCCATCATTTTGGTGCCGCCAGCGAACTGCGGAAGCTCAAACACGCCGACTGGCCCGTTCCAGACGATGGTGCCGGCATGGGCGATGATCTCCGACAGTTTGGCTGCGGTTCGCGGCCCCACGTCCAGGATGCGGTCGTGCGGGCCGACTTCGTCCGCCGAGATGCGGTTGGCGCGCGCCAGTGCGGAGACTTCGTCGGCGACGACGACGTCGACTGGCAGCGGCACTTCAGCGCCGCGCGCTTTCATCATGTCGATGATGGCCTGCGCTTCCTTCACCAACTCGGGCTCGGCCAGCGACTCGCCGATGCGCTTGCCCGAGGCGAGCAGGAAGGTGTTGGCGATGCCACCGCCGACGATGAGCTGATCGACCTTGTCGGCGAGTGATCTGAGGATGGTCAGCTTTGACGACACCTTGGAGCCGCCGACGATGGCCACCAGCGGGCGCTTCGGGTCGTGCAGCGCCTTGCCCAGGGCGTCGATTTCGCCGCCCATCAGCATGCCGGCGCAGGCCACCGGTGCGAAGCGGGCAATGCCGTGGGTGGTGGCTTCGGCGCGGTGGGCGGTGCCGAAGGCGTCATTGACGTAGACGTCACACAGCGCAGCCATCTTTCTGGCCAGCTCTTCGCTGTCCTTTTTCTCGCCCTTGTTGCAGCGGCAGTTCTCCAGAAGCACGACTTCGCCCGGCTTCACCTCGAAGCCGCCGTCGACCCAGTCGCCGATCAGCCTTACCGGGCGGTGCAGCAACTGGCCCAGGCGCACGGCAACCGGCGCCAGGGTGTCGTCGGGGCCGACAGAGCCTTCGGTGGGACGGCCCAGGTGCGAGGTGACCATCACCGCGGCGCCGTTGTCCAGGCAGTACTGGATCGACGGGATGGAGGCGCGGATGCGGGTGTCTTCGGTGATGTTGCCGGCTTCGTCCTGCGGCACGTTGAGGTCGGCGCGAATGAAGACCTTCTTGCCGCGAACGTCGACTTCGTTGAGTTTCTTGACTTGCATGATTCGATCGGTCTCGTGAAAACGCCCTGCGGGGCAGGGCGTTGGTTCAACTGGATGCGTTGCTTACTTCGCGTTGGCAACGACGCGGGCGGCGTCGAGCATGCGGCAGGAGTAGCCCCACTCGTTGTCGTACCAGGCCAGCACCTTGACCAGGTTGCCGTCCATGACGCGGGTTTGGGTGGCGTCGAAGATCGACGAGTGGGTGTCGTGGTTGAAGTCGGACGACACCAGCGGGTCTTCGTTGTAGCCCAGGATGCCTTTCAGCGCGCCCCTGGAGGCTTCCTTCATCAGGCTATTGACCTCGTCCTTGCTGGTGGCGCGGCTGGCGGTGAAGGTCAGGTCGACGAGCGACACGTTCATGGTCGGCACGCGCAGCGCGAAACCGTCGAACTTGCCCTTGAGCGCGGGCAGCACCAGGCCGACCGCCTTGGCGGCACCGGTCTTGGTCGGGATGATGTTCTGAGCGGCGGCGCGGGCACGGCGCAGGTCCTTGTGACGCACGTCCACCAGCACCTGGTCGTTGGTGTAGGCGTGGATGGTGGTCATCAGACCCTGTTCGATGCCGATGTTGTCCTGCAGCACCTTGGCCACCGGCGCCAGGCAGTTGGTGGTGCAGGATGCGTTGGAGATGACCGTCATCGCGCTGGTGAGGATGTCGTCGTTGACCCCGACGACGATGGTGGCATCGACGTCGTCACCGCCGGGCGCCGAGATCAGCACCTTCTTTGCGCCCTGCTTCAGCAGCACTTCGGCCTTGGCCTTGCTGGTGTAGGCGCCGGTGCATTCCATCAGCACGTCCACGCCCAGATCGCCCCAGTTGATCGCCAGCGGATCCTTGGTGGAGAAGAAGGGGATACGGTCGCCGTTGATGATGATGCAGTTCTCACCCTCGGTTTCGACCGGGAAGGCGAAGCGGCCGTGGGTGGTGTCGTACTTGGTCAGGTGGGCGTTGGTCGCGAGGTCGCCGGAGGCGTTGATGGCGACGATTTCGAACTGGTCGCGCAGGCCCAGTTCGTATACCGCACGCACGGTGCAACGGCCGATACGGCCGTAGCCGTTGATCGCAATCTTGATGGTCATCGAGGAATCTCCCGGATAAAAAGACGAAAAACCGAATGGTCCAAACGCTTTGAGTGCCCTGCAGGCCTGCACGAAGCCTGGCCTTGATGTGATGCGGGAGCGGTCCGTTTCCGGAGCCGCTCCCGCATCAAGGCTGTGTCAGAGCACCGACTTCACTGCTTGCACCACCGCGTCCGCGGTAATGCCGAAATACTTGAACAGCTCGCCCGCTGGCGCCGATTCGCCAAATCGGTCGATGCCGATCACACGCCCTTCGAGCCCGACGTACTTGTACCAGCCGTCGGTGCTGCCGGCCTCGACCGCAACGCGCGGCAGGCCTGCTGGCAGTACGCTGGCCTTGTAGCTGGCGCCCTGACGGTCGAAGAGGTTGGTCGAGGGCATGGAAACCACACGTACCGCCAAGCCTTCGTCGGCGAGCGTCTTCTGCGCGGCCATGGCCAGTGCGACCTCGGAGCCGGTGGCGATGATGACCGCCTGCGCGGTGCCGCCCGGGGCCTCCGCCAGCACGTAGCCGCCCTTGCGGATGGCGGCGACCTGATCAGCACTGCGGGCCTGAAAAGCCAGGTTCTGGCGCGAGAAGCACATTGTCGTCGGGCCGTCCCTGCGCTCGATGGCGCAGGCCCAGGCCACGGCCGATTCGGTGGTGTCGCACGGGCGCCACACGTCCATGTTCGGAATCAGGCGCAGCGAGGCGGTCTGCTCCACCGGCTGGTGGGTGGGGCCGTCTTCGCCAAGGCCGATCGAATCGTGGGTGAACACGAAGATCTGACGAATCTTCATCAGCGCGGCCATGCGCAGGGCGTTGCGCGCGTATTCGCTGAACATCAGGAAAGTGGCGGTGTAGGGAATCAGGCCGCCATGCAGGCTGAGACCGTTGGCGATTGCCGCCATGCCGAATTCGCGCACTCCGTAATAGACGTAGTTGCCGCCGCTGGTCTTGCTGACACCTTTGGCGCCAGACCATAGCGTGAGGTTGGAGCCGGCAAGGTCGGCAGAGCCGCCGAGCAGCTCGGGCAGTTGGGGGGCGTAGGCTTCGATGCTGTTCTGGCTGGCCTTGCGCGTGGCGATGGTCTCGGCCTTGTCGATGACCTTGGTCAGCACTGCCTCGACGTGGGCGCTCCAGTCGGCGGGCAGGTCGCCGGCCGTGCGGCGCATGAATTCTGCGGCCAGCTTCGGGTGGGCGCTGCGGTAGGCGGCAAAGGAGGCGTTCCACTGTGCTTCGAGCGAGGCACCCTTGGTGCGTGCGTCCCAGGCCGCGTAGACGTCGGCCGGGATTTCGAACGGCGGGTGGGTCCAGCCGATGTAGGCACGGGCCGCGTCGATCTCGGTGGCGCCCAGCGGCGAGCCGTGCACGTCGTGACTGTCCTGCTTGTTGGGCGCGCCAGCGCCGATGATGGTCTTGCAGCAGATCAGGGTCGGGCGCGAGGGCTCGGCCTTGGCTTGCTGGATGGCGGCCTCGATCGCGACCGGGTCGTGGCCCTGGACGTCACGGACCACCTGCCATCCGTATGCTTCGAACCTTTTCGGGGTGTCGTCGGTGAACCAGCCGTCGACGTGGCCGTCGATGGAAATGTTGTTGTCGTCGTAGAAAGCGATCAGTTTGCCCAGGCCCCAGGTGCCTGCGAGCGAGCAGGATTCGTGCGAGATGCCCTCCATCAGGCAACCGTCACCCAGGAACACGTAGGTGTGGTGGTCGACGATGTCGTGGCCGGGGCGGTTGAATTCGGCTGCCAGCACCTTCTCGGCCAGCGCCATGCCGACGGCGTTGGTGATGCCCTGACCGAGCGGGCCGGTGGTGGTCTCGACGCCGGGGGCATAGCCGTATTCGGGGTGGCCGGGGGTCTTGCTGTGCAGCTGGCGGAAGCGCTTGAGCTCCGCAATCGGCAGGTCGTAGCCGGTCAGGTGCAGCAATGCGTAGATCAGCATCGAGCCGTGGCCGTTGGACAGCACGAAACGATCGCGGTCAGCCCACTTCGGGTTTGCAGGGTTGTGCTTCAGATGGCGGCGCCACAACACCTCGGCAATCTCGGCCATGCCCATCGGCGCGCCGGGGTGGCCGGAGTTGGCCTGTTGCACGGCGTCCATTGCCAGGGCGCGGATGGCGCCGGTGATGGGGTTAAAGACCGGGGCTGTGACGTTGCGGGTCGACTGCATGCTGTTCTCGGGCCGAAGGCCACCCTCAGAAAAGCGGCAATTATCCCTTAAAAGCCCTGCTCGATGCCAATGTTGCGACGCCACATCTGCGCACCCTCGTGACGGATGTGGTCATGTCCGTCCGGCTCATACCCACTGTCGGCGACGCTCCATCAGCTTCCATATCAGCGGCGTCAGAATCAGCTGCATGGCCAGATCGAGCTTGCCGCCGGGAATCACGATCGTGTTGGCGCGGCTCATGAAGGCATCGTGGATCATGCGCAGCAGGTAGGGGAAGTCCACGCCGCGCGGGTCCTTGAAGCGGATCACCACCATCGATTCGTCCTGCGTCGGCACATCGCGGGCAATGAAAGGGTTCGAGGTGTCGACCACCGGCACGCGCTGGAAGTTGATGTGGGTGCGGGCAAACTGCGGCACGATGTAATGCACGTAGTCGTGCATGCGGCGCAGGATGGTGTCCTGCACGGCTTCGGGCGAATAGCCGCGGATCTTGATGTCGCGATGCAGCTTCTGGATCCATTCCAGGTTGATCGTCGGCACCACGCCGACCAGCAGATCGACGTGGCGCGACACGTCCACACTGTCGGTGACGACTGCGCCATGCAGGCCTTCGTAGAACAGGCAATCGGTGCCCACCGGCAGGTCTTCCCAGTCGGTGAAGCTGCCCATGGGCAGGTTCCAGCGCATGGCATGCGCTTCGTTATGGACGTAGTGCCGGCGGCGACCGGTCGCCGCTTCGCCGTAGGCGCGGAACAGGGATTCGAGTTCGGAGAACAGGTTCGCTTCGGGGCCGAAATGACTGATGCCGCGCTGACCCAGACGTTCGGCCTCGTCGATGAGGTTCTTCATTTCGGCGCGGGTGTAGTGGTGGAAGCTGTCGCCTTCGACGATCGCGGCATTGACGTGCTCACGATGGAAAATCGCCTCGAAGGTGTGCTTGACCGTGGTCGTGCCCGCGCCGGACGAGCCGGTGACGGCGATGATCGGATGCTTCAGGGACATGATGGTCTCCGCGTGGCGCGAACAGGTCGGTCAATCAACGCCCGGATAGTGCGGCGCAGTCAGTTGGGGCGGGTCAAGGGAGAAGGTGCGTGGGCGAGGCCGTGCGCGACGGGCTTGTCAGGATCGGGTCTTGACCCAGGTTGCCCATTCGGTGAACAGCGCCGGGTTGGCCGCTGCAATCACGCCGCGCTTGACCGCCGGACCCGACATCAGCGAGCCGCCGCCCAGGGCTTCGGCGTGGCCGCCGGCTTCAGCGAGGATCAGCCGGCCGGCGGCGTAGTCCCACAGCATCTGGCCGCCATGCAGGTAGACGTCCAGCCGGCCGGCGGCAACGAAGCACCACTCCAGCGCACTCGAGCCGAAATTGCGTTGTGAGTAATAGGGCGGACGCACCGCCAGTTCGTCGCCCAGATGGTGACTGATGCGCTTGAAGTCGACGCCGGCGATCGCATCGCGCAGGCAGGATGCACCCTGGCGCAAGGGCAGTTCGGTGCCATTGAGATAGGCGCCGGCGCCGCGTGCGGCATAGAAGGACTCGTCGGTGATCGGGTTGTAGACCACCCCCAACACCGGTTCATGCTCGATCAGGTAAGCAATCGACACCGCGAACAGCGGAATACCGTTGGCGAAGTTGGTCGTGCCGTCGATCGGATCGATGCACCACAGGCCGCGGCCACCTTCGTTCCATAGATGGGCCTGCTCGGTGGCGGTCATTTCCTCGCCCAGTACGGCGCCGGACAGGAACTGCGGCAGGACTTCCGTGAAGCGCCGCTGCGAGGCGAGGTCGGCTTCGGTAAACAGCGAGCCGTCCGGCTTGCGATTGCGGGCAGACTTCAGATAGCGCGGCAGGATCTCCTCGCGGGCGACGTCTCGCACCATCGATTCGAGGGCGCGGGCGCGCGCTAGGCGTTTGGCTGCAGTGGGCATGCGGGGCTCCTGGCCATTCGGCTGCGGATTCGAAGCTTATAATCTTACGATGATTTCACGTTTTCATTTCCCGCTCCGTCTGCCCGAAAGTGGCGAGGTCGCACTGCCCGATGAACTTGCTCACCATGCGCTGCGAGTCTTGCGCCTGCGCGACGGCGAGTCCGTGATCCTGTTCGACGGCGAGGGCGGCGAAGTCGATGCGCAGTTGGTCGTGCGTGGCAAGGCGGCATTTGCCCTGCTTGGTGAGCGACGTGCCTCCGACCGGGAGTCTCCGCTGCAGGTGGTGCTGGTGCAGGCGCTGGCCGCGGGTGACAAGATGGACTGGGTGGTGCAGAAGGCGGTGGAGCTGGGGGTCAGCGCGATCGAGCCGGTGCAGGCCGAGCGCTCGGTACTGCGCCTGGCGGGCGAGCGCGCCGAAAAGCGCGTCGCGCACTGGCGTCAGGTGGCGGTGGCGGCCTGCGAGCAAAGCGGTCGCAATCGCATCCCGCCAGTGCGCCCGCTGCAGCCCCTGACGCAATGGCTGGTCGAGCATCGGGACGCGCTGTGCTACGTGCTGGCGCCGGGGGGTAGTGGCGGATTTTTTGAGGCGGTCCAGCCTCAGCGACCGATTCATGTGCTAATCGGGCCGGAAGGGGGCTGGACGGACGCCGAGCTGTCAGCCTGCGATGCCGCGGGTTGCCACCGCGTCACACTTGGACCGCGGGTGCTGCGCACCGAGACCGCAGGGCTGGTGGCGCTGGCCGTGCTTCAGGCACGCTGGGGTGATTTATGAAATCCGGGCAGGCTGCAGGTCGCGCCGATTGGGGCGCGGCGCGCGGCAGGCCGGGCGCTGCGGGCCGGCGCAGGCGTGACGATGCCACAGCGCAGCGTGAGTGCTTCCGCTAGAATTCCGCCATTCGCAAACCCGCCGACCGGGTGGCTCGCCTGAGCCGTCTTGCCGGCTCCTTTCGCGGTGAATGCGTGAACGCTGAATTGAGCTCCGCCGTGCCGGCCGTGCCGGCATCCGATGACCCCACCTCCCAGTTCGTTGCCTGGGTGCGTGGTGCCGCGCCCTACATCCACGCCTTTCGGGGCAAGACCTTCGTCGTCGGTTTTGGCGGTGAGGTGGCGGCGGGCGAGCGCGCTCAAAGCCTGGCTTACGATTGCAACCTGCTCGCGGCGCTGGGCATTCGGCTGGTGCTGGTGCATGGCGCGCGGCCACAGATCGACGCCGAACTGGCGCGTCGCGGCCTGGAACCGCGCTTTCACCATGGTCTGCGTGTGACCGATGCCGATGCCCTGGAATCCGTCAAGTCGGCGATGGCGGTGACCCGCTTCGAGGTCGAGGCGCTGCTGTCGCAGGGCCTGCCCAATACGCCCATGGCCGGCAGCTACATGCGCGTCACGGGTGGCAACTTCATCACTGCTCGGCCAGTCGGCGTGGTCGATGGAGTCGATTACCAATACACCGGTGCGGTGCGCAAGATCATCGCCGAGGAAATCAAGGCTGACCTCGACCAGCAGAACGTGGTCCTGATCACGCCGATGGGGGTGTCGCCGGCAGGTGAGATCTTCAATCTGGCGATGGAGGAGGTGGCCGAGGCTGTCGCTATCGCGTTGAAGGCCGAAAAGCTGATTTACCTGTGCGACGCTCCGGGTCTGCTGGATGCCGAAGGCCAGCTTGTCGAGTCGGTCACGGCGGATGAGGCTCAGTCCAAGCTTGAATGTGGCGAGGGCCTGACCGAGGATCTGCATCTTTTCCTGCCGTGCGCCATCCGTGCCGTGCGCCAGGGGGTGGCGCGCTGCCACCTGATCGACCGCGACAAGGATGGTGGATTGCTGCTGGAGTTTTTCACCCACGCCGGGGTCGGTACCGTGGTGTCGCGCGAAACGCTGTTCAAGGTGCGTGAAGCGACGATCGACGATGTTGCCGCGCTGGTGTCGCTGATTACGCCGATGGAGGTGGACGGCACCCTGGTCCGTCGTGGGCGCGAACTGCTGGAGCAGGAGGTCGAGCGTTTTACCGTGGTCGAGCACGATGGTGTACTGGTCGGCTGCGCGGCGCTGTATCCATTTTCGGAGGAGAACGCCGCCGAGCTCGCCTGCCTGGCGGTGACGCCCGAGTATCGCCGCGCCGGCCTTGGTGACCAGTTGCTCAAGCGCATCGAGCGCCGTGCGCGCATCCAGCGACTCGAGCGCCTGTTCGTGCTGACGACCCGCACCGCACACTGGTTTCGCGAGCGCGGCTTCAGCGAGATCGGGCCCGACGCGCTGCCGCGCCAGAAGCGCGAACTTTACAACCTTCAGCGGCGCTCCAAGGTGTTCGTGAAGACCCTATGATCCTCTGGTCCCGGCGCGTTGCGAACGCGCAATCCGATGCCGAGTTGACGCTGCTGCGTCAGGTGGCGGAGGGTGTGCACGGTATCGAAGCGGTGTTCGACCGTGATTTGGCTCTACTGTGGATCAGCCCCTCAATCGAGCGTGTCACCGGCTTCACGCCGCGGGAGTGCCTCGATGCGGACGACATCTTCAGTCTGCTGGTGCACGAGTCCGATCGACTCCATGCGCGACGGCTGGCGACCCAGGTCGCAGCCGACGGCCTGGAGCAGGACTTCGAATTGCGATTCAGGCGGCGGGACGGTGAGGCCGCATGGGTGTCATCACATTGGCGCGCGGTGTCGGCGGTGGCTGGCGGCGGGGTTGCATTGCGGCTGTCGGCTGAAGATATCCAGGTGCGAAAGGAAACCGAGTACAAGCTGCTCGAAACCGTGACCGAGCTGCGTCGCGCGCAGGCGCTGCGCGAGCACTATCTGTTACGCAGCAACGACGAGCGTCAGCGTCTTGCTGCGCTGCTCAACCTGATCCGGCTCGGTATCTTGTTCATGGATCATGACCGACGAGTGTTGTATTACAACCGCGCGATGCTTGAGATCTGGGGCTTCCCCGCAGATGCGAGTCTCATCGGCATGCGCGAAAGCGTGCTGCAAGGCACGGTCGCACCTTTGCTGGAAGATGCGCAGACTTATTTTGCCCGCATTGGCGAGGTGCTGGACACGCATCAGCGGGTCAGCGACGAACATGAATTCCGCTTTGCCGATGGCCGCATCGTGACCGATCGTTCAGCAGTGGTCGAAGGCGCGCGCGAAGGCCATGGCATCGGCCGGGTGTGGATCTACGAGGACGTCACCGAGGCTCGCCGCATCTCGGCACAGCTCATTTCGATGGCGGAGCGCGATCCGCTGACCAATATATTCAACCGCCGCCGCTTCCGCGAGGAGCTCGAACGCATGCTGGCCGACGCCGCGCGCCGCGGCTCGGCGGTGGGCTTGCTCGGGATTGATCTGGATGGGTTCAAGCCCATCAATGATGCCTTTGGCCACCAGGCGGGCGACGATGTGCTGATTCGGCTGGTCGAACGTGTCGGGCGTATCGTGCGTCGGCACGAGATGTTTTTCCGCGTCGGTGGTGACGAGTTCGCGATGCTGGTGCCCGATGCTCAGGCTTCGGCCCTGTCCGAGCTTGCCAATCGCCTGTGCGAAGCGATCAGCGGCCTCGAGTTCGAGTTCTTCGGCCAGCGTGCTTCGGTTACCGCGAGTATCGGTATTGCGCTCTTCCCCGACAACGGGATCGACGCCGGGGCGCTGATCACCGCGGCCGACGAGGCGATGTACCGCTCGAAGGCTGAAGGCCGCAACCGCTGGACGCTGTCTGCAAGGCGGGGGGCCGAATCCGCTAGAATCAGGCTTTCGAGCTCCGATGAACCCGATAGTAGAGAGGATTGAATATGGCTCGCATGGTTAACTGTATAAAACTCGGTCGCGAGGCGGAAGGGCTTGATCTGCCGCCGGTGCCGGGCGCGCTGGGCAAGCGCATCTTCGACAGCGTGTCGAAAGAGGCGTGGCAGCAATGGATCAAGTATCAGACCATGCTGATCAACGAGAACCGTCTGAACCTGATGGACGCGCGTGCGCGCAAGTATCTGGCCGAACAGATGGAAAAGCACTTCTTCGAAGGTGGCGCCGATCAGGTCAGCGGCTACGTTCCGCCGGCCCAGTAGATCTGGCCGGGCGCACGGCTGTGACCCGACGCGCATGAAAAATGAAGAAGGGGATGGCATTGCCATCCCCTTCTTCATGTGCAGCCCCACCGTGTGAGGAACGGCGGGGGAGATCAGCTTCCCCTGGCCCCCCCGTTGCGCGGGCCGCGTCTGAAGCTCAGCGCACCGATTGCATGAAACGGTCGAAGCCGGCCTCGGCGACGCTGAACCAGGCATTCTGCGCCCGCCGATACTTCTCGAACTCGCCGTAGATCTTGGCCCAGGCCGGATTCTTGCCTGCCTCTTCGGCGTAAAGGTCGCGCGACACGTCGTACGCCTTCTTCATGATTTCGTTGGAGAAGTTCTGCAGCTTCACGCCCTGCGACAGCAGGCGTGCCAGCGCCTGCGGGTTCTTGTGATCGTACATCGCTGTCATCTGGATGTGTGCTTCACGCGAGGCGGCGCGGAAGGCGGCCTGATATTCCTTTGGCAGTTTGTCCCATTCGGCCTTGTTCACGTAGAAGTGAACCGCCGGACCCGGCTCCCACCAGCCTGGCGAGTAGTAGTTTGGCGCAACCTTGTGGAAGCCGAGCTTCTCGTCGTCGTAGGGGGCGACCCATTCGGCGGCGTCGATCGTGCCCTTCTCGAGCGAAGGGTAGATGTCCGCGCCCGCGATCTGCTGCGGGATGGCGCCCATGCGCGACAGGATCTCGCCGCCCAGGCCGGCGATGCGAATCTTCAGGCCCTTGATGTCCTCGAGCGTGTTGATCTGCTTGCGGTACCAGCCCCCCATCTGCACGCCGGTGTTGCCACCGAGGAAGGAGTACACGTTGTAGTTGCTGTAGAAGTCATCGAGCAATTCCTGACCGCCGCCGGCGATGACCCAGGCGTCCATCTGGCGGGCGTTCAAGCCGAAGGGCACGGCGGTGCCGAAGGCGAAGGTCTTGTCCTTGCCGACGTAGTAGTACGAGCACGAGTGGCACATCTCGACCGTGCCTTGCTGCACGGCATCCAGCGCTTGCAGACCCGGGACGATCTCGCCGGCTGGGAAGATGCGGATGTCGAACTTGCCGCCGGTGATCTCGCGCAGGCGATTGGCCAGCAACTCGGCGCTACCAAACAAGGTATCGATGCTCTTGGGAAAGCTCGAAGTCATGCGCCACTTGATTTCCGGCAGGCCTGTCTGGACTGCAGGCGCAGCTGAAGCGACGCTGGAGGCAACGGTCGCCGTGGCGCCGACGGCGATGCCCGCGCTGGCTTTTTTCAGGAAAGAACGACGTTCCATGTTGACTCCTTGATGAGATGAATTAAGGAAACATTATATTAGCCCGGTGTCAGGCTGGCGCCTGCACCCTTCCAGCAGCAACGTTCGATTCAGCGACCTGCCACCTTCATTCGCTCGATGAGCACCGAGCCGCAATGCTTGGCCCCGCGCGGCAGCGCATCATTGCCGATGGCCACCATATTGCGGAACATGTCCCGCAGGTTGCCGGCGATGGTGACTTCTTCCACCGCGTGCTTGATCTTGCCCTTTTCCACCCAGAAGCCTGCCGCGCCACGGGAGTAGTCGCCCGTGACGTAATTCACGCCGTGACCCAGCAACTCGGTTACGAGCAGTCCCCTGTCCATCTGCTTGATCAGACCGTCGAGGTCGAGATCGCCCGGCTTGACGATCAGGTTGTGCGAGCCCCCTGCGTTGCCCGTGGTCTGCAGGCCAAGCTTGCGCGCGGAGTAGGTCGACAGAAAATAGCCGTTCAACACCCCGTCAGTGACCACTTCGCGATCGCGAGTGGCGACGCCGTCGCTGTCAAACGGGCTGGAGCCGAAAGCTTTTTTCTGGTGTGGGCGCTCGGAGATGCTGACCACCGGCGAGAACACCGTCTGGCCCAGGCTGTCGAGCAGGAAGCTGGACTTGCGGTAGAGCGAACCGCCGCTGACCGCCTGCACGAAGTTGCCGATCAGCGCTACTGCGAGCGGCGCCTCGAACAGCACGGGCACTTCGCAGGTGCGGATCTTCTTGCCGCCCAGCCGTGCCAGGGCGCGTTCCCCAGCGATGCGGCCAATGTCTTCCGCGCTGGCCAGTTCGGCCGCGTCGCGTCGCGAGTCATACCAGAATTCGCGCTGCATGCCGTCGTCTTCGCCGGCGATCACCGAGCACGACAGGCCGTGGCGGGTGGTAGCGTAGCCGCCGATGAAGCCGTGACTGTTGGCTGACACGAAGTGCGATTGCTGGATCGAGGTGTTGGCGCCCTCCGAGTTGGTGATCTTCGGGCTGACGGCGAAGGCCGCTTCCTCACAACGCTGGGCGAGCGCGATCGCTTCGTTGATGTCGATCGCCCAGGGATGGAAGAGGTCCAGTTCGGGCATGTCCTTCTCGCGCGCCATCAGTGCGGCGTCGGCCAGGCCGGCGCAAGGGTCGGGCGCGGTGAAGCGGGCGATGGACAGGGCTGCATCGACGGTGGCCTTGAGCGCCTTTCGGGAGAAATCGGAGGTGCTCGCATAGCCGCGCTGCTGGCCGATGTAGACGGTGACGCCAACGCCCTTGTCGCGGTTGTACTCGATGGTTTCGACTTCCGCCTTGCGCACCCCAACCGACTGGCCAAAGCCTTCGGAGACGTCGGTTTCGCATGCGGATGCGCCGCGTTTGTTCGCGTACTTGACGATGTCAGTGGCGATTTCGCGCAGCTGCGCCTGGGAAAAGGAAAAGCCTTGATCGGACATGAGCGGGCAGGTGTCGGGCAAAGGCTATAATCTTAACCCGTCCCAGCCGCAAGCCATCCGCAATGCGTTCAGATTCACACCCCCACGGCCAACACGCCGGCCACCAAGGACACGATGAGACGGAAGAGCTCGTCGAGCCGCCCAGCAAGAGCAGCCGCAAGCGCGACATGCACGCGCTGCAGGATCTCGGCGAGCAGCTCGTCGCGCTGTCGTCCGATCGCCTCAAGAAAATGCCGCTGCCCGATTCGCTGTACGAGGCCGTGCGCGCGGCGCAGGGTTTCAAGATGGAGGCTCGCCGACGCCAGATGCAGTACATCGGCAAGCTGATGCGCAAGGTTGATCCGGCGCCCATCCAGGCCCAGCTCGATATCTTCAGCGGCAATTCGGCCGCCGAGGTGGCGAAGATGCATCGGCTCGAGCGCCTGCGCGAGCAGTTGCTGGAAGACGACAAGGTCATCGGCGTCATCGCCGAGACCTGGCCCGAGGCCGATCTGCAATACCTTCGCACCCTGCGTCGCAATGCGCTGAAGGAGCGCGAAGCGGAAAAACCGCCAAAGTCCTTCCGCGAGATCTTCCGGGTGTTGCGCGAACTGCAGGAGGCGCAGGACGCCGCGGCCGAGGCTGCGGCGGAGGATGCTGCGCAGGCCAAGCCGGACGAAGACGAGCCGGACAAAGACGACCGCGCGGATACGCGCGCCTGAGGCTGCTGGTGTTGCGCGTCCAGCTTCACCCTCTCAGAGCGAGACTGAACCCATGAGTGAACACATTCGCATCGGCCTGGTGTCGATCAGCGACCGCGCCTCGGAAGGCACCTACGAAGATCAGGGCATACCCGCGCTGAAGGACTGGCTGGGCAAGGCCCTGCGTTCGCCATGGACCGCCGAGCCGCGGCTCATCCCCGACGTGCGCGCGACGATCGAGCAGACGCTGATCGAACTGGTCGAGCAGGCAGGCTGCAGCCTGGTGCTGACCACCGGCGGCACCGGTCCGGCGCCGCGCGACGTCACGCCCGAAGCCACGCTTGCGGTTGCCGACAAGGAAATGCCGGGCTTTGGTGAAGAGATGAGACGCATCAGCCTCAATTTCGTGCCGACTGCCATCCTGTCGCGTCAACTCGCGGTGATCCGCGGCCAGTGCCTCATCATCAACCTGCCGGGTCAGCCCAAGTCCATCCGCGAGACCCTCGAAGGCGTGCGTGATGCCGACGGCGCCGTGCGCCACGTCGGTATCTTCGCGGCGGTGCCCTACTGCATCGACCTGATCGGTGGGCCCTACGTCGAGACCGACGACGCGGTGATCAAGGCCTTTCGCCCCAAGAGTGCGATCCGGCAGCACGGGGCTTGAACCGCGTGAGCGAGCACGCCCTGTTGCACTGGACCGAGAACGACGCGCCGCACAGCGCGTGCTGGCGTTCGGAGAACGGCCAGCCGCCGCCGAAGCGGGTGGTCGTTGCCGATGACACCCTGAGCGCCGATGTAGCCTGGCGGCTGGCCTGTGAGGGCACGGCGCTGCTGTGGCGCGGCGATTATCACAATGCTCGCCAGCTGCTCCAGGCCATGGCGCGGCGGGCCGACGGCAGGCGGCGCAAGGTGGCGGACAAGGGCAGGACACAGGCCGCGTCTTTTCCGGAGGCTTTCCATCTGCATCGCATGGCGCAGGCGCAGCGCGCGCGCACGCTCGGCATGTTGCTGATTCCGGTCGAGGCCGGCGGGCGCATTGCGCTGCGGCGAGCGCCCGAGGTGGGCGAGGCGCTGTCCGAAGCCTTTGGCGACGAGCAGGCAGACTTGCTGCAGATGCCTTTCGTGCTGTCCTTGCGTGAGCTGCTTGGCCTGATCGGTGCGCACGAGTGGCGGCGCAAGGGCGTGATGATTCCGGCGCTCGGCGAGCACATCCACCCTTGGTACGGCGTGTTCTCGCCCGTTCGTGGTGAGTATCTCGATCTGATTGCGCGCGCACCATTGCCGGCCACGACGCTCGCTTTTGATATCGGCACCGGTGCCGGCGTCATCGCGGCGCTGCTTGCACGCCGTGGCGTGCAGCACGTGGTCGCCACCGAACTGTCGCCGCGGGCGCTGGCCTGCGCGCGGGACAACCTCGCCCGACTGGGGCTGGATGCCGGCGCCGGAGTCGAGCGGGGCGACGTTGTGGAGGCTGAAGTCGCGGACGCTGAAGTCGGGGGCGTTGACGTGATCAGCGCCGATCTTTTCCCGCCTGGTCGCGCGCCGCTGATCGTCTGCAATCCGCCTTGGGTTCCGGCCAAGCCGACCGCCGCGTTGGAGCAGGCGGTATATGACCCCGACAGCCGCATGCTGCGCGGCTTCCTGAGCGGACTGGGCGAGCATCTGGCGCCAGGCGGCGAAGGCTGGCTGATCCTGTCCGATCTGGCCGAACATCTGCGCTTGCGCAGCCGTGATGAACTGCTGGGCTGGATCGAGGCGGCAGGCCTGAAGGTGCTCGGGCGCGACGACGTACGACCGCGCCACGCCAAGGCCGGGGATGAAACCAATCCGCTGCACAAGGCGCGTGCCGCCGAAGTGACCTCACTGTGGCGCCTGGCAGTGCGCTGAAGCGGCATCTACCCCGGCGGCTTGGGTAAAAGCGCGCCAGGGGCTAGCTTGACGCTGGCCTGATATTGGCCACGCGGGGTTACTTGGGCACGATGCGGATCACCGGTTGCTTCAGGTGCTTGGCCGGTGGCGGGGTCGACAGCTGACGTCTGCGCTCCAGTTCACGCCACCAGGCGCGCAGGCCGAGCAGCACGGCCAGGATCAGCGCGTAGATGAAGGGGTCAAATACGTCGGCCTTCACCAGCCACCAGAAGTGCACCACGCCGAGCACCGCGATGGCATAGCTCGAGCGGTGCAGCGCCTGCCAGCGCCGCCCGCCGAGGCGGCGGATGGCGAAGCTGTTTGAGGTCGCAGCCAGCGGAATCAACAGCACGAAGGCGGAAAAGCCGACGGTGATGAAAGGACGATCGAGAATATCGAGTGCGATCGCCATCCAGTCGAAGAACTGATCCAGCCAGATATAAGTCAGCAGATGCCCGAAGGCGTAGGCGAAGGCGAACAGGCCCAGCATGCGTCGCAGTCGCAACAGCCAGTGCAGGCCGGTGTAGCGGCGCAGCGGCGTGACCGTGAGGGTGATGAGCAAGAAGCGCAGCGTCCATTCGCCGCTGGCACGGGTGATGGTCTCGATCGGATTGGCGCCGAGTGCGTCATGCTGCCAGCCCAGCGCCAGATTTGCGGCAGGCAGCAGGCACAGCGCGAAGACGATGATCTTGACGAGGGTAATCTGCGCGCCGGTTGGCGCACGCAGGAAATTCGGCATTTCTTGGGGGGTCTCGGTTAGTGGTGGGACGGCGATGGGCGCAAACCCATCACCGGTCCCGCCTGGGCTGCATCAGAAATTCTTGCTCAGGTCCATGCCCTGATAGAGGCTTGCGACCTGCTCGCCATAGCCGTTGAACATTTGCGTCGGGCGTTTGCGGAATTCGCCGATGCGACGCTCGGTCGCCTGACTCCAGCGCGGATGTGACACTTCCGGATTGACGTTGGAATAAAAGCCGTACTCATGCGAGGCGGCATGGTTCCAGGCCGTGACCGGCTGGTTTTCGGTGAGACGGATGGTGACGATCGATTTCGCGCTCTTGAAACCATACTTCCAGGGCACCACCAGGCGGATGGGGGCGCCATTCTGGTTTGGCAGCACCTCGCCGTAAAGACCGACGGCCAGGATGGTCAGCGGATGCAGGGCTTCGTCCAGGCGCAGACCCTCGCCGTAGGGCCAGGACAGGACCGGGCGACGGAGCATGATTTCCGGATCGTAGTGCGTCAGGAATTCGACGTATTTTGCGCTGCCGAGCGGCTCAACTTCCTTGAGCAGCGCTGCCAGCGGAAAACCCACCCACGGAATGACCATCGACCAGCCTTCGACGCAACGCAGGCGATAGATGCGCTCTTCCAGCGGGGCGAGCTTGAGCAGATCGTCGATGTCGAAGCTGCGAGGTTTGCCGACCAGCCCTTCGACCTTGACCGTCCAGGGCCGGGTGGACATGCGGTGCGCGTACTGCACCGGGTCGCCCTTGTCGGTGCCGAATTCGTAGAAGTTGTTATAGCTCGTGACCGACTTGCGCTCGGTCAGGGCTTCGCTGGTGCTGAACGGTGAGGCCACGGGCGACAGGCCGGACGCGGCGTGTGCATTGCCGCCCAGGCCATGCCACAGCGCGGCACCCGCCGCGACGCCAAACCCGGCACGGGCAAGAAAGCTGCGCCTGTTCTCGAACTGAGTACGTGGGGTGATTTCGGAAGGGGCAATATCTGAGGGGGACTGGAGGAGCATGATGTTCTTCTTGGTGGCGAAATATTGGCCGCGACAAGCGGACAGTGTACAAACAGACGTCAAGAACGCCGATCGGTTCAGCGTATGAGGGCGATTGAGGGAGGCGATTGAGAGGGCGCAGAACGGCGGGGTAGCGACTTCGGCTAGAATAAAAGTCTTCCCCAGCCTTGACGCCGAGTCTCGCCATGCCCGCTTCCACCAAGATCCACATCGACGACGTTCGTATCCAGGAGATCAAGGAGCTCGTGCCGCCGGCGCATGTTCTGCGCGAGTTTCCGGCCACGCCGAAGTCGGCCGAAACCGCCTTTGAGGCCCGCCAGTCCATCCATCGCATCCTGTTTGGCGCGGATGACCGTCTGCTGGTCGTGATCGGTCCATGCTCGATCCACGACACCGCAGCCGCGATGGAATACGCGAACAAGCTCAAGGCCGAGGCCGACCGTTTCAAGGACGATCTGCTGATCGTGATGCGGGTGTACTTCGAGAAGCCGCGGACGACCGTGGGCTGGAAGGGGCTGATCAACGACCCCGGACTGGACAACAGCTATCGCATCAATGAAGGTGTGCGACTGGCGCGCAAGCTGCTGGCCGAGATCAACGAGCTGGGGCTGCCGGCCGGCACCGAGTTCCTCGACATGATCACCCCGCAGTACATTGCCGACCTGATTTCCTGGGGGGCGATTGGCGCCCGCACCACCGAAAGCCAGGTGCACCGCGAGCTGGCCTCCGGCCTGTCGTGTCCAGTGGGCTTCAAGAACGGCACCGATGGCAATGTGCGCATCGCGGTCGACGCGATCAAGGCCGCGCAGTCTCCGCATCACTTCCTGTCGGTGACCAAGGCTGGCCATTCGGCCATCGTCACCACGCGCGGCAATGAGGATTGCCACGTCATCCTGCGCGGTGGCAAGGCGCCCAACTACGATGCCGCCAGCGTCGATGCGGCCTGCAAGACGCTGGCTGCGAGCGGTGTACAGGGCAAGGTGATGGTCGACTTTTCGCACGCCAACAGCAGCAAGCAGCATCGCCTGCAGCTCGAGGTGGCAAACGATGTCGCGCGGCAGATGGCGGCGGGCGAGGACCGCATCATCGGTGTGATGGTCGAATCGCACCTTACGGAAGGGCGCCAGGACCTGGTGCCGGGCAAGGCGCTCGAATACGGCAAGAGCATCACCGATGCCTGCATTGGCTGGGACGACAGCCTGCAGTTGCTTGAAACACTCGCCGAAGGCGTGCGCCAGCGTCGCATCAAGCGTGCAGGGCAATTCGAATAGGAGGGCGAGCAATGCATCTGAACGACTCTGCGCTGCTGCGACAGCAGGCCTACATCGACGGCAGCTGGAGCGATGCGGCCGACGGCGCCTGCTTTGAGGTCAGCAACCCGGCCGACGGCAGTGTCCTGGCGAGCGTCCCCGACATGGGCGCGATCGAGACGCGGCGGGCGATCGACGCCGCGGCGGCAGCGCTGCCGGCGTGGCGTGCGCGTACCGCGAAGGCGCGTGCGACGATTCTGCGCAAGTGGTTCGAACTGATCATTGCGCATCAGGAAGATCTCGCCGTGCTGATGACTTCCGAGCAGGGCAAGCCCCTGGCGGAGGCGCGCGGCGAGGTTGTGTACGGCGCATCCTTCATCGAGTGGTTCGCGGAGGAGGGCAAGCGCATCTATGGCGATGTGATTCCTGCTCATGGCACCGACAAGCGCATCCTCGTGATCAAGGAGCCGATCGGCGTCGTCGCGGCGATCACGCCCTGGAATTTCCCGATTGCGATGATCACGCGCAAGGCGGGTCCGGCGCTGGCTGCGGGTTGCACGATGGTCATCAAGCCGGCCGAAGACACCCCGCTGTGTGCGCTGGCGCTGGCGGAACTGGCCGAGCGTGCGGGGCTGCCCAGGGGCGTGCTCAACATCGTCACGACGAGCAAGGCGGCCGAGGTGGGCGGCGAACTCACCGCCAACCCGATCGTGCGCAAGCTGTCCTTCACCGGTTCGACCGAGGTCGGCAAGCTGCTGATGCGCCAGTCGGCCGACACGGTGAAGAAGGTATCGCTGGAGCTCGGTGGCAATGCGCCCTTCATCGTCTTTGACGATGCCGACCTGGATGCCGCAGTCGCTGGGGCGATGGCCTCCAAGTACCGCAACGCCGGCCAGACCTGCGTGTGCGCGAACCGCTTGCTGGTACAGGACGGCATCTACGACGCCTTTGCCGCCAGGCTGGCCGAGGCCGTGGCCAGGCTGAAGGTCGGCCCCGGTCTATCGGGCGACGTGCAGCAAGGGCCGCTGATCAACGAGGACGCCATCGCCAAGGTCGAAGCCTTGCTTGGCGACGCTGTGGAGAAGGGCGCGAAGATCGTCTGCGGGGGCAAGCGTCATGCGCTGGGCGGTACCTTCTTCGAGCCGACCATCGTCACCGGCGTCACGCCGCAGATGCGCGTGGCACGCGAGGAGATCTTTGGCCCGGTGGCGCCGCTGTTCCGCTTCCGCACCGAAGAGGAGGCGATCCGCATGGCCAACGATACCGAGTTCGGTCTGGCGGCTTACTTCTACGCGCGCGACATCGCCCGTGTGTGGCGGGTGGCCGAGGGGCTGGAATACGGCATCGTCGGCATTAACGAAGGCATCATCTCGACCGAGGTCGCGCCCTTTGGCGGCGTCAAGGAATCGGGCATCGGCCGCGAAGGCTCGAAGTACGGCATCGAGGACTTCGTCGAGATCAAGTACCTGTGCATGGGCGGGATTCGCTGAGCTTCGCCGGCGACGGCATTCGGTGAATGCGGGCGTGAGTGATCACGCCCGCGTCGTTTTTGCGTCGCCTTGGCCTGCGCGTCAACGAGTGGCAGCTTCCAGCGTCCGGATCAGCGTGTACACCGCACGATGTGTCGGCAGGTCCAGCCCGCTGGTCTCGGCCATGCGCAGCAGTACCCCGGTGATGGCATCGATTTCGGTGGGGCGGCCCGCGAGCATGTCCTGCAGCATGCTCGCGCGGTTGGCCGCCGTGGCCGTGGCGACGGCATGGACACGGGCGTGAGCGGCGGCCTCGTCGATGGCGAGGCCCTGCGCATGCAGCACCGGCCAGGCCTCGCCGATGAGGGCGTCGAGCAGGATACGGTGCGGAGCTGACAGCAATTCGCCATTGGGTACGCGGAACAAGGCCGCCAGCGGGTTGATCGCGGCATTGACCAGCAGCTTGGCCAGCCTCGCGGCGCCGATGTCGGATGCGACGTGGGCGACGAAGCCCGCTGCCGTCAGCAATGCGGCAATGGGCTCAAACCCGGGCGGCAGCAGCGTTTCGCCGGCGCCCGAAGGGTGGATGCCGTGGCTGTCGCGATAAGCGCCTTCAGTGGTGACCCCCTGGCCGACGCGCAGCCCCGGGCAGGCTGCGCGCAGCAGGTCTTCCACCAGCCCATTCTGCAAGGACAGTACGCCATGGGGCTGCATCGCCACAGCAGTGGCGGCTGCGTTTGTCGTATCGCCGGTCTTGACCAGCACGATCACCCAGTCTGCCGCAGGCGCTTCTTCGGCGCAGAAGACGTCGAACTGCTGCAGCATGCCGCCCACGTGGATACCCTGGCGCAGGCGTTTCATCCCATCGGCGTTGCGTGCGATGACGGCGATGCGGCCTGAGACCGCAAGCCGTTTGGCGAAGCTCAGGCCGAGTGCACCCGCGCCGATGATGGCGAGCGGATAGCGCGGCAATTGGGCGGGCTCGGGGGGGCTCATTGGTCTGAGTTTCACCTATTGGAGGGTGCCGGGGCAAGTGGCCCTGGATGGGTTTGCGTCCGCGGTGATCCTGAACGGGATCGTCGGCGTGGCGTGGCGGGGCTGCAAAAGATGGGCGCCTGGCTGGATGCGGTCCGGCCTGAATGATGCCCGGTGGAGGCGCGCAACAGGATGGGAATGCACTAACATTCGCTGCTGATCATGACTGTTGTCCCCGGAAACCAACGCATGCCCCGATTGATTCACCGCCTGAGGCGCTTCTCCGCCGTCGCGCTCTTCTCCCTGGCCGCAGGCGCTTGTGTGACGAAATCCCCACCTGCGGTGTATCGGAGTGAGTCTTTCGAGCGCGAAACGCCCTTCGTGACCTGGAGCACGCGTGATCCGGCGGGGGCCTGCGAACTTGGCAAGCGTGCGCTACTCAGCCAGGGCTATCAGGTCGATGGCAGCAGTGTGATGCGGATCCGCGGCGAAAAGCTGTTCCAGCCCCAGCCGGATCAGGGCGTTACCCTCAACATCACCCTGGTATGCCTGCCAAGCAATGTTGGCGCGGTGATCTATGCTAACGCGCTGCAGACGCGTTATGTGCTGAAGTCGTCCTCAAGCAGCACAGGTGTCAGCGTTGCCGGTATTGGTTCGATTTCCCTGCCTTGGGCGGCGGACAAGGAGGCGCTGGTCAAGGTCGGTGAGGAAACCGTCACCGACCCTGATTTCTACCGCCGACTGTTTGGTCTGATCGACGCGCTCGACGGCGCCAACATCGGCAGCATGGAGTCTGTAGACCCCTCGACGCTGCGTTGAGC